>NZ_JBEYJU010000079.1:0-42587 GCF_040703965.1 Streptomyces sp. NPDC006655
CCCGTTCCACCGAGGGGTACCGCTGGAGGACCGACTCGATCTCGCCGAGTTCGATGCGGTGGCCGCGGATCTTGACCTGGGTCGGGCGTCTCCAGCACGGGCATCCCGAACAGCCGGCGTCCGCTGCTCGCCTCGGCGTCCTCCAGGGCCTGCCAGCACCTTCTCCAGCGACCCCAACGCCGAGCGCAGTTCGTCGGCCGTGACGGTCAGCGGCGGCGCCAGCCGGATCGTGGAGCCGTGGGTGTCCTTGACCAGGACGCCCTCGCGCATCAGACGCTCGCTGATCTCCCGCCCGGTGCCGATCGCCGGGTCCACGTCGACGCCGGCCCACAGCCCGCGCGCCCGGAAGCCCACCACGCCCCTGCCGACCAGCGCCGCCAGGCCGTCCCGCAGGACGACTCCCAGCTCGGCCGCCCTGCGCTGGAACTCGCCGCTCTCCAGCAGCTCCACCACCGCCGTTCCGACGGCCGCGGCGAGCGGGTTGCCGCCGAACGTCGAGCCGTGCTCGCCCGGATGCAGCACGCTCATCACCTCACGTCGGGCCACCACCGCCGACACCGGTACGATCCCGCCGCCCAGCGCCTTGCCCAGCAGCAGCACGTCCGGGACGACGTCCTCGTGGTCGACGGCCAGGGTGCGCCCCGTGCGGCCGAGACCGGACTGGATCTCGTCGGCGACGAACAGGCAGCCCGCGCGCCGGGTCAGCTCCCGGACACCGGTCAGGTAGCCGTCGTCGGGGATCAGCACTCCGGCCTCGCCCTGGATGGGCTCGATGAGCACGGCAGCGGTCGTCCCGTCGACGGCCGCCTCCAGCGCCGCCAGGTCGTTGTACGGCACGATCCGGAAGCCCGGCGTGAAGGGGCCGAAACCGGCGCGCGCGGTCTCGTCCGTGGAGAAACTGACGATCGTGGTGGTACGGCCGTGGAAGTTGTCCGCGGCGACGACGATCGTGGCCCGGTCGGCGGGGACGCCCTTCACGTCGTAGGCCCACTTGCGGGCCACCTTGATGCCGCTCTCCACCGCCTCCGCGCCGGTGTTCATCGGCAGCACCATGTCCAGGCCGGTCAACCCGGCGAGCCGGGCGGCGAATTCGGCGAGCCGGTCGTTGTGGAAGGCGCGGGAGGTGAGGGTCAGCCGGTCGAGCTGGCGGTGCGCGGCCTCGATCAGGGCGGGGTGCCGGTGGCCGAAGTTGAGCGCCGAGTAGCCGGCCAGCATGTCGAGATACCGGCGGCCCTCGACGTCCTCCACCCAGGCGCCCTCGGCGCGGGCCACGACGACGGGCAGCGGGTGGTAGTTGTGCGCGAGGACCGGTTGCTCCGCCTGGATCAGCTCGGCGGAGGTGCGCGTGCGTACGGGTGCGGTCATGAGGGGGATCTCCTGGTCCTCAGCGGATTTCCTGGGTGCAGCACTTGATGCCGCCGCCTGCCTTGTGGAACTCCGACAGGTCGACGGGGACCGGCTCGTAGCCCTGGTCGGCGAGCCGGCCGGCCAGCGCCTCGGCCTGCGGCGCGATGAAGACGTGGCGGCCGTCGGAGACGGAGTTCAGCCCCCAGGACAGCGCGTCGTCACGGGTGGCGAGCACCGCGTCCGGGAACAGCCGGCGCAGCACGTCCCGGCTGCCGGGGGAGAAGGCCTGCGGGTAGTAGACGATGTTCTCCTCGTCCAGGACGAACAGCGCGGTGTCCAGGTGGTAGAAGTACGGGTCCACCAGCGTCAGGCTGATCACCGGGTGGCCGAAGAACTCCTGCGCCTCCCGGTGCGCCTCCCGGGACGTCCGGAAGCCGGTGCCGGCCAGCAGGTAGCGGCCCGTCCAGACCAGGTCGCCCTCGCCCTCGACCACCGAGCCGGGACGGTGCACGTCGTAGCCCGCGGTCTTGAACCACAGGTCGTAGTGGCCCGACTCGGGGCGCCGCTCGGGGGCGTGGAACAGCGAACCGAAGACCCGGCCGCCGACGACCACCGCCGAGTTCGCGGCGAAGACCATGTCGGGCAGGCCCGGGACCGGATCCAGCCGGTCCACGCTGTGGCCGTGGGCGCGGTAGGCGTCGATCAGCGCTGTCCACTGCTCCTGGGCCAGGTCGACGTCGACCCTGGTGTCGGGGTTCATCCAGGGATTGATCGCGTACTGCACGGCGAAATGTCTGGGTTCACAGACAAGGAAGCGCCTGAGGCGCGGCACACGGCTTTCGGACACAGAGGGGTTCCTCCGCTTTCCCGCGGTGTCGACTGAGGGTTGACACCAAGGTAGAAAGCGTCGGATACGGTCGACAAGAAACGAATGCTGCGCGTCCGCGCAGGAATGCTGCGTCTCCGGTCATACAAACGCAGTGTCGATGCGTTTACTCCGGCGCCGCCGCCGTCGCGCCCGCCTCCGGGCTCTCCGGCAGCAGGTGCGAGAGCACCATCACGCTGATCGTCTTCCGGATGAACGGCTCCACCCGGATCCGCTCCAGCACCTCCTCGAAGTGGTCCACGTCCCGGGCCCGTACGTGCAGCAGCGCGTCCGCGCCGCCGGTCACCGTCATGGCCGCGGTGATCTCCGGATGGTTGCGCACCACCTCCGCGAGCCGCCGGGGCGGCGCCGCGCCCTCGCAGTACACCTCGACGTACGCCTCCGTGCGCCAGCCGAGCGCCGACGGCTTCACGGTGGCCGTGAACCCGGTGATCACACCGGTCTCGCGCAGCCGGTCGACCCGCCGCTTCACGGCCGTCGCGGAGAGCCCGACGGCCGCGCCGATCTCGGCGAAACTGGTCCGCGCGTTCGCCATCAGCGCGGTGGTGATCTTCCGGTCGAGATCGTCGAAAGGGGCGGTGCCGCTGTTCATGTCCGCACTGTAACCACGCGGAACGGCACTTCGGGAACACCGCTTCGTCCGGCGCGGACGTCCACGTCCGCGACGTGTCCAGCGCCCCGCCCCGCCGCCTACACTCCGTTCATGCTGCGCGCTCTCGCCGTCGACGACGAACGCCCCTCGCTGGAGGAGCTCCTGTACCTGCTGCACGCCGATCCGCGCATCGGCAGCGTCGAGGGCGCCGGTGACGCCACCGAGGCGCTGCGCCGCATCACCCGTGCCCTGGAGTCGGGACCGCAGGGCCCCGAGGCCGTCGACGTGGTCTTCCTGGACGTCCAGATGCCCGGCCTGGACGGACTGGAGATGGCCCGTCTGCTCACCGGCTTCGCCCGTCCGCCGCTGGTGGTGTTCGTGACCGCCCACGAGGACTTCGCGGTGCGGGCCTTCGACCTCGAGGCGGTCGACTACGTCCTGAAGCCGGTCCGCAAGGAACGCCTGGCGGAGGCGGTCCGGCGGGTCGCCGAACTGCGCGGCGCCGCACCGCGGATACCCGTCCACGAACCCGACCCCGACCACCTCCCGGTCGAACTCGGCGGCGTCACACGGTTCGTGGCCGTCGCCGACATCACCCACGTCGAGGCCCAGGGCGACTACGCCCGGCTGCACACCGACCGCGGCAGCCACCTCGTCCGCATCCCGCTGTCCACCCTGGAGGACCGCTGGCGCTCCCGGGGCTTCGTGCGCATCCACCGCCGCCACCTCGTCGCCCTCCGGCACATCGGCGAACTCCGCCTGGACGCGGGCACGGTGAGTGTCCTGGTCGGCGGCGAGGAACTGCAGGTCAGCCGGCGCCACGCGCGCGAGCTGCGGGACCTGCTGATGAGGAGGGTCTGACCGTGCCCGGCGAGCCCGTCGAGCGCCGGGTCACCGTCACGGGGCCGCCCCGCCGCAGCCGCCGCGCCTCGGGCTACTACCGCCCGCGCACCGAGATCGACGAGCAGACCACCCTCGGCCACACCTACGTCCGCTCCCTCATGCGCTCCCAACTGCGGGCCGCCCTCGCCGTCTTCGCGGTGCTCGTGCTGCTCATCGGACCGCTCCCGCTGGTCTTCGCGGCCGCCCCCGAGGCGCGCCGACTGGAGTGGCTGGTGCTCGGCTTCTGCCTCTACGCCCCGCTGATCCTGCTCGCCCGCTGGTACGTGCGCCGCGCCGAACGCAACGAGGAGGACTTCGTCCGTCTCGTCGAGGACCGATGAACTCCCGCCGCGACGAGGTGAGATGAACTCCAGCTATGCCGTACCGGCCGTGGCCCTGGTGATGGTCGCGACCGTCCTCGTCGGCGCCTTCGGGCTGCGCATCTCCCGCACCACCTCCGACTTCTACGTCGCCTCCCGCACCGTCGGCCCCCGCCTCAACGCGGCCGCGATCAGCGGCGAGTACCTCTCCGCCGCCTCCTTCCTGGGCATCGCCGGGCTGGTCCTCGTGCAGGGCCCCGACATGCTCTGGTACCCGGTCGGCTACACCGCCGGTTACCTCGTCCTGCTGCTGTTCGTCGCGGCCCCGCTGCGCCGCTCCGGCGCCTACACCCTCCCCGACTTCGCCGAGGCCCGGCTCGCCTCGCAGCCGGTACGACGGCTGGCCGGCGCGTTCGTCGTCGGCGTCGGCTGGCTCTACCTGCTGCCCCAGCTCCAGGGCGCCGGACTGACGCTGGCGGTGCTCACCGGCGCGCCCGACGCGCTCGGCGGCCTCATCGTGGCCGTCGTCGTGGTGGCCACGGTCGCCGCGGGCGGCATGCGCAGCATCACCTTCGTCCAGGCCTTCCAGTACTGGCTGAAACTCACCGCCCTGCTCGTCCCCGCCCTCTTCCTCGTCCTCGCCTGGCAGAGCGCCGGCGCCCCCACCCACGCCTTCGACGAACCGGCCGCCTTCCGCGACCGGCGCACCGTCGACGTCCAGGACGCCCTCGTCCTCAGGCTCGACCGCCCCCTCACCGCCACCGTCACCGGCACCGTCGACGGCCACCCGTACCGGGACACCAGGGTGACCCTCCCCGAGGGCGGCCACCGCATCGCCGCCGGCACCCGCCTGACCTTCGCCAAGGGCACCCGGGTCCCCGCCACCGAGCGCGGCACCAACGGCGGCATGTCCACCTCGCTCGCCGAGAGCCGCGAGGAACGCCCGCTGTACGCCACGTACGGACTCATCCTCGCCACCTTCCTCGGCACCATGGGCCTGCCGCACGTCGTCGTCCGCTTCTACACCAGCCCGCACGGCGTCGCCGCCCGCCGCACCACGGTCGCCGTCCTCGCCCTGATCGGCCTCTTCTACCTGCTGCCACCCGTCTACGGCGTCCTCGGCCGCCTCTACACCCCCGAGCTGACCCTCACCGGGGACGCGGACGCCGCCGTGCTGCTGCTGCCGGACCGTGTCGTCGGCGGCCTCGGCGGCGAACTGCTCGGCGCCCTGGTGGCCGGCGGCGCCTTCGCCGCGTTCCTCTCCACCGCCTCCGGCCTGACCATGGCGGTCGCCGGCGTCCTCACCCAGGACGTCCTGCCGTCCCGCGGCGTACGGCACTTCAGGCTCGGGACCGTACTGGCGATGGCCGTACCGCTCGCCGCCGGCGTCCTGGTCGGCGGGCTGCCGGTCGCCGACGCGGTGGGGCTCGCCTTCGCCGTGTCGGCGTCCTCCTTCTGCCCGCTGCTGGTGCTCGGCATCTGGTGGCGGCGGCTGACCCCGCCCGGCGCGGCCGCCGGGATGCTGGTCGGCGGCGGCTCGGCGTTCTGCGCGGTCGCCGCGACGATGGCCGACTTCCCGGGCACCGGCGACCTGCACGCCCTGCTCGCCTGGCCGGCCCTCTGGTCGGTGCCGCTGGGCTTCCTCACCATGATCCTGGTGTCCCTGGCGACCGCGAGCCGGGTGCCCCCCGGGACGGCGGCGATCCTGGCCCGCTTCCACCTCCCGGAGGAACTGCGGGCGGAGGCCAAGGCGTGACCGGTTTCCTCGCGGGCCTGTGCGTGGCCGTCCTCCCGCTGCTCACCGCCGGTTTCTGGCTGGGCCGACGCACCGCACGCCCCGAGAGCCTCGGCGGCCTCGGCACCCCCGTCGAACACGCCACCTTCGAGACCCTGCACACCGCGTCCCTCGCCGCGCCCCCGCTGCGCGCGGGCCTCACCGAGGAGACCGCCCGCCGCTCGGCCCGCCGGCTGCGCACCCTGCTCGGCACCGACGCCCTCTGCCTCACCGACCACGAGAACCTGCTGGCCTGGGACGGCGTCGGCGGCCACCACCGCACCGAGATCCTGGAACGCCTCACCGGCGCCCTGGAGTCCGGCCGCGGCGAGGCCTTCCGGCTGCACTGCGCGACCCCGGACTGCCCGGTCCGCTGGGCCGTGATCACCCCCCTGACCGTCGACGACCGTGTGCACGGCACCCTGGTCGCCTGCGCCCCGCGCGAGTCCGCCGTCCTGGTGCGCGCGGCCGGCGAGGTCGCCCGCTGGGTCAGCGTCCAGCTGGAACTGGCCGACCTGGACCGCTCCCGCACCCGGCTCATCGAGGCCGAGATCCGCGCCCTGCGCGCCCAGATCTCCCCGCACTTCATCTTCAACTCGCTCGCGGTGATCGCCTCGTTCGTGCGCACCGACCCCGAACGCGCCCGCGAGCTGCTCCTGGAGTTCGCCGACTTCACCCGCTACTCGTTCCGCAGGCACGGCGACTTCACCACCCTCGCCGACGAACTGCACGCCATCGACCACTACCTGGCGCTGGTCCGGGCCCGCTTCGGCGACCGTCTCACGGTCACCCTCCAGATCGCCCCCGAGGTGCTCCCGGTCACCCTGCCCTTCCTCTGCCTCCAGCCGCTCGTGGAGAACGCCGTCAAGCACGGCCTCGAGGGCAAGACCGGCACCTGCCACATCCAGATCACCGCCCAGGACGCCGGCGCCGAGGCGCTGGTCGTCATCGAGGACGACGGCGCGGGCATGGACCCGGCGCTGCTGCGCCGCATCCTCTCCGGCGAGGTCAGCCCCTCCGGCGGGATCGGCCTGTCCAACGTCGACGACCGGCTCCGCCAGGTCTACGGCGACGACCACGGCCTCGTCATCGAGACCGCCGTCGGCGCGGGCATGAAGATCACCGCCAGGCTGCCCAAGTACCAGCCCGGCGTGCACCGGGCCGCCCCCCTCGCCACGGACTGACCGGTCAGCCGCTCTGCTGGGTCATCACCATCGCCAGCGTGAGCAGCCCGAGCACCACCCAGCCGAACCACAGCCAGCCGTTGCTGCCGAGCGCCACCGAGTAGGCGCTCACCACCACCAGGCCGCCCACGGTCAGCACCCCCATCGCCTTGGTGGAACCGTTCGAACCGTTCGCAGAACCGGGCATCGCGACACCCTCCTCGTGGTCCGTCACCCCTCCATGGTGCCCCGGATCAGCCCTCGCGTGCGTTGAGCGAAGCCAGATAGGCGTTGTACGCCTCCAGCTCCTTGTCGCCGTCCCGGTCGGCGGCCCGGTCCGTGCGCCGCGCCTGGCGCTGCTCGGAGCCGTACCACTGGAACAGCAGCGCGATCAGCACCAGCACGGACGGGATCTCGCTGAACGCCCAGGCGATCCCGCCGGCCGCGTTCTGGTCGGAGAGCGCGTCGATGCCGAGCGAGGCGGGCGGGTTCCTGAACGTCTCCACCATCGGCTCGGACGCCATCATCAACGCGATGCCGAAGAACGCGTGGAACGGCATACCGGCGAACAGCTCCAGCATCCGCATGAGGTGTCCCGGCCGGTGCGGTCCCGGGTCGACACCGATGATCGGCCAGAAGAAGACGACGCCGACGGCGAGGAAGTGCACCATCATCGCGATGTGCCCGGCCTTCGACCCCATGAGGAAGTCGAACAGCGGGCTGAAGTAGAGCGCGTACAGGCTCGCGATGAACAGCGGGATGGTGAACGCGGGATGCGTGATGATCCGCATGTACCGGCTGTGCAGCAGGGCCAGCAACAGCTCGCGGGGCCCCTTGCGCCCCTTCCCGGCGACCGGCAGCGCCCGCAGGGCGAGCGTGACGGGGGCGCCCAGCAGGATGAAGATGGGCGACAGCATGCTGATGACCATGTGCTGCACCATGTGCACGCTGAACATGACCATCCCGTAGTCGTTCAGCCGGGTGCACATCACGAGCACGACGGTCAGCACGCCGACGACGAACGACGCGGTGCGCCCCGCGGACCAGGAGTCCCCGCGCCGCCGCAGCCGCACCACACCCCACCCGTACAGCGCGAGCCCCGCGACACAGGCCACGAGGAAGAACGGATCCGCCGACCACTCCAGCCCCCGCCCCAGCGTGAACGGCGGCAGATCCATGGTCATGCCGTGCCCGCTGTGATCCATCCGGCGGCTCCTGATTCGTGGGGGGTTGTACGTTTACTGCCGACCCCACCTTAGAACCGCCCCCGACCTCGCTTGCGAGCGGGGGCGGCCGTGCCCACGCAAAGGGGCGCTGGGGGTCCCCCGGCCGAGGGCTGGGGGAGGAACTGCGCGACAAGCCACGCACGACTCGCACCCGGCGACGATCCGGCACCCCCTACGGCGCAGCCCCTACAGCACCGTCTCCGCCTCGTCGTACCGCTCCGAGGGAACCGTCTTCAACGTCTCCACCGCCTCGGCCAACGGCACCATCACGATGTCCGTCCCCCGCAACGCGGTCATGTTCCCGAACTCCCCCCGGTGCGCCGCCTCCACCGCATGCCACCCGAACCGCGTCGCCAGCACCCGGTCGTACGCCGTGGGCGTGCCACCCCGCTGGACGTGCCCGAGGATCACCGGCCGGGCCTCCTTGCCGAGCCGCTGCTCCAGCTCGACGGAGAGCTGCCGGGCGATCCCGGCGAACCGCTCGTGCCCGTAGATGTCCTTGCCGCCCTCGTCGAACTCCATGCTGCCGGCCTTCGGCTTCGCCCCCTCCGCCGCGACGACGATGGCGAACCGCTTCCCGGCCTCGAACCGCTCGCCGACCCGGCGGGCCAGCTCCTCGATGTCGAAGGGCCGCTCGGGTACGACGATGGCGTGGGCGCCGGCGGCCATGCCGGAGTGCAGGGCGATCCAGCCGGTGTGCCGTCCCATGACCTCCACGACGAGCACCCGCTGGTGGGACTCGGCGGTGGTCTTCAGCCGGTCGAGGGCCTCGGTGGCGACCCCCACGGCCGTGTCGAAGCCGAAGGTGACGTCGGTGACGGCGATGTCGTTGTCGATGGTCTTCGGGACGCCGACGATCGGCAGGCCGGCGTCCGACATCAGCCGGGCGGCCTTCAGCGTGCCCTCACCGCCGATCGGGATGATCGCGTCGAGGCCGAGCTCGGCGACGTGCCCCTTGGCCCGCTCCACGCCGTCCCGCAGGTGCGAGGGCTGGACCCGGGAGGACCCGAGGATGGTGCCGCCGCGGGCCAGGATGCCGGCCACGGCGTCGAGGTCGAGCTTGAGGTAGTCGCATTCCAGGAGGCCCTTCCAGCCGTCCCGGAAACCGATGACCTCGTCGCCGTGGTCGGCGACGGCACGGTGGACGACGGACCGGATGACGGCGTTCAGGCCGGGGCAGTCGCCGCCGGACGTGAGGACACCAATGCGCATAGCCCGAAACAACCTTCTCCACGTGGGCCGAAGACCGGACCACGCTGTCCGGCTGTCATCGCCGTCACCCTACCCGCGTGAGGGGGTCCCTCCGCACCGGGCGTCCGCCTGCTGGACGTGCCCGCACATGTGAGCGGACACCCTGTCAGGCGGGCCCGGAACCGGCCTTGCCGACGCAGCTCAGGCGGGCTGCTGGGCGGAGGCGATGCGCTCGTTGCGGAGCGCCTCGTACCACCGGTCGTCGATCGGCGGCAGCGCGTTGACGTCGAGCGCCAGCTTCAGCAGCAGGTCGGCGATGAGCGGGTTGCGGGCGAGCACGGGCCCGTGCATGTACGTACCGAAGACGGTCTCGTTGTAGGCGCCCTCCGTGCCGTCCCCGGTGCCGTTGCCCCGGCCCAGCTGGACCCGGGCGAAGGGGCGGGCGGTGGGGCCGAGCTGGGTGACGCCCTGGTGGTTCTCGAACCCGGTGAGCTGGGGCAGCCCCAGGCGCGGGTCGATGTCCGCGAGCACGTCACCGACGCACCGCTCGCCGGTGCCGCGCACGGTCGTCACGTCCAGCAGGCCGAGTCCCGGCTCCCGCTGCCCCAGGTCGTTGATGAACTCGTGCCCGAGGATCTGGTAGCCGGCGCAGACGGAGAACACGATCGCGCCGTTCTCCACCGCCCGGTACAGGTGCCCGTCGCGGCGCAGCCGCTCCGCGGCGAGCCGCTGCGGACGGTCCTCGCCGCCGCCGATCAGGTAGATGTCGCCGGAGGTCGGGATCGGCTGGTCGCTGCGCACGTCCAGCCGGGCCACGTCGAGACCGCGCTGCCGGGCCCGGCGCTCCACCACGAGGGCGTTGCCCTGGTCGCCGTAGGTGCTGAGCAGGTCCGGATAGATCCACACCAGCCGCAGTTGGTTGTCGCTCATGAGGTGATCGTTCCTTCGGGGTCAGTCAGTTGCCGACGCGGCGGCGCAGGTCCTGGAACGCGGTGTAGTTCGCGATGACCTCGATACGGCCCGGCGGGCACATCTGTACGGCCTGGTCGAGGGAGTCGCAGACCTGGAAGTGCTGGCCCGCGACCTCCAGACGGACGGCGAGGTCGAGCTTGCGGTCACCGAGCACGCAGATCGGGTGGCCGGTGAGGCGTGTGTAGTCCACGTCCCACAGCCAGGAGGTGTCGGTGCCGTCCGCGCCGCGCGCGTTCACCGAGAGGATCACCGGGGTCGGCGGCGGGTCGATCAGCGAGAACGTCTCCAGCCAGCCGGCCGGGTTCTTGGCGAGGAGCAGCCGCAGGTCCCGGTCCTGGAACTGCACGACGTCGTACCGTCCCGCGACGGCCTGCACCTGGTACATCCGTTCCAGGGCGACCTGCGGCGGCACTCCGAAGACGGCGGCCACGGCGGCCGAGGAGGCGGCGTTCGCCTTGTTGGCGCGGCCCGGGAGCTGGAGGTGGATGGGCCAGGCGGACCCGTGCGGGTCGAGCACGTGGTCCCCGGACAGCACCCAGCTCGGCGTCGGCCGACGGAACCCGCACTCGCCGCAGAACCAGTCGTCGCCCGGCCGCTGCATCACGCCACCGCAGGACGGGCAGGACCAGGCGTCGTCCTTCCACATCTGCCCGGCGGCGACCCAGATCACGTTGGGGGAGGAGGACGCGGCCCACACGACCAGCGGGTCGTCGCAGTTCGCCACGATGACGGCCTTGGACCCGGCCAGGCCCTCCCGCCAGTTCTCGGCGAGCATCCGGGTCTCGGCGGCGCGGTCGAGCTGGTCGCGGGAGAGGTTGAGCAGGGCGATGCACTTCGGGTCGGTGTCCCGGGCCACCCCGGCCAGGTACTTCTCGTCGACCTCGATGACACCGAACTTGGACTCCGAGCCGCCCGCGAGCGCCGACGTGATACCGGCCGGCATGTTGGCGCCGAGCGCGTTGGACACGACCGGCCCCGCGGCCTTCAGCGCCTCGGCGATGAGCCGGGTGGTCGTCGTCTTGCCGTTCGTGGCCGAGACGAGCGTCACGTCCAGGTTCTGGGCGAGCCGGGCGAGAAGGTCGGGGTCGAGCTTGAGAGCGACCCGGCCCCCGATCACGGATCCGCTGCCGCGCCCCGCTGCCCGCGATGCCGCCGCGACCGCCTTGCCCGCGGTCACGGCCAGCTTGGCCCGCGGCGTGAGCGGGTCCGAGTTGCCTGCCATCAGTTCTCGATCCTCCTTGCGTACGCGCCGCGCCTCAGCCATCCGGCAACGTGGTGTGAGGTAAGCCTATCGAGATCCGTTCGCACACCCGAATTGCGGCCCTCGCCAGCGCGGCGGGCAGGGGCCGATTCGAACCGTACCCTTGCGGCCATGCGACACGGTTCCATTCCGGGCGCCCGCGGGCGGGTCCGGCCCCTCACCCTGCTCGGCGACCCCGTCCTGCACGCCCGTTGCGCGGAGGTCACCGACTTCGGCCCCGAACTCTCCCGTCTGGTGGAGGACTTGTTCGCGACGATGTACGCGGCCGAGGGGGTGGGCCTGGCGGCCAACCAGGTGGGGGAGTCGCTGCGGGTGTTCGTCTACGACTGCCCCGACGACGAGGACGTCCGCCACCTGGGCCACGTGGTGAACCCGCGCCTGGTCACGACGGACGGCGTCACACTGCGCGGCCCGGAGGGCTGCCTGTCCCTGCCCGGCCTGGAGGCGGGCACGGAGCGCTACGACCACGCGGTGGTCGAGGGCTTCACCGCCCAGGGCGACCCGGTCACGATCGACGGCACGGGCTTCTTCGCGAGATGCCTCCAGCACGAGACCGACCACCTGGAGGGCCACGTCTACGCCGACCACGTCACCGGCTGGCGCAGGCGCAGACTGATGCGACAGGTGACGAAATCCTCTTGGCACCGGTGAGCGGACGCGCCCCGAAGGGGGCGCGAGGAACTGCGCGACCAGCCCCCACCGGCCGTGCGACGCCACACGACCCTCAGAACCCGGGACCTCCCACTCTGTCCCCCGCCGCGGCAAGCCGTCCCCACAGAAGATCGGCCAGACTCTTCACCAACTCGTCACGAGAGCACGGCCGTTCCCCCAGCCACCAGTCCCCGGCCGCATGCATCATCCCGACGATCCCGTGCCCCCACACCCGGGCCAGCTGCTGGCTGTTCGGCCCCAGATCCAACCGGTCCTCGATGACCTGCGCCAGTTCCTCCCCCATCCTCCGCAACAGCGGCGCCGAGTGCTTGCCGACATCGAACCCCTGGTCCGCCCCGGTGCCGCCCTCGGCGGGGTGCATCAGGAACCGGTACACCTGCGGCCGCGCCTCGATCGCCGCGAGGTAGGTGTCCAGCGTCGCCTCGACCCGCTCACGGCGGTCCGCGGGCGCGTCCAGCGCCGCGCGCAGCGAGTTCAGCAGCGCGTCGGTGTGCCGCTTGGCCAGCGCCGCGTAGAGCCCGCTCTTGTCGCCGAAGTGCCGGTACAGGATCGGTTTGGTGATGCCGGCCTCCGCCGCGATCGCGTTCATGGAAGCCTGTGGGCCGTCGCGCAGCACCACCCGGTCGGCGGCCTCCAACAGCTCACGCCGTCGGCGGTCGGCGGACCGCTGCTGTTCGGTCCGCTGTGTGGTGTCCATGTGCTCTCCCCACCCCGTGCTGTTTCGCTGACGCCTGCGCAAACTAACACCTGACAGTCGTCCCGTATCGAACTGGCTGCCGAGGTGACCTCGGGAGTTGACTTTTCCTACTGACCAGTAACAGACTTGGGTTACCGCTAGTAACACATTATGCGCCGCCGCTGGAGGGGTCATGGCCGAGTTCACCATGGAGCTCAACGACGAACAGAAGGAGGTCCGGGACTGGCTGCACGGTTTCGCCGCCGACGTCATCCGTCCCGCCGCCGCCGAATGGGACGAGCGTGAGGAGACTCCCTGGCCGGTCATCCAGGAGGCCGCGAAGGTCGGCATCTACTCCCTCGACTTCTACGCGCAGCAGTACTTCGACCCCACCGGCCTCGGCATCCCGATGGCCATGGAGGAGCTGTTCTGGGGCGACGCGGGCATCGCCCTGTCCATCGTGGGCACGGGTCTGGCCGCCGTCGGCGTCCTCGCCAACGGCACCGAGGAGCAGATCGGCACCTGGATCCCCCAGATGTACGGTGACCCGAACGACATCAAGGTCGCCGCGTTCTGCTCCTCCGAGCCGGACGCCGGCTCCGACGTGGCCTCCATGCGCACCAGGGCCGTCTACGACGAGGCCAAGGACGAGTGGGTGCTCAACGGCACGAAGACCTGGGCGACCAACGGCGGCATCGCCAACGTCCACGTGGTCGTCGCGGTCGTCGACCCGGAGCTCGGCTCCAAGGGCCACGCGTCCTTCATCGTGCCGCCGGGAACGCCCGGGCTCGCCCAGGGGCAGAAGTTCAAGAAGCACGGGATCCGCGCCTCGCACACCGCCGAGGTCGTCCTCGACAACGTCCGGGTGCCCGGTTCCTGCCTGCTCGGCGGCAAGGAGAAGCTGGACGAGCGGCTGGCCCGGGCCCGGGAGCGGGCCAAGTCGGGCGGGGAGCGCGTCAAGAACGCGGCGATGGCCACGTTCGAGGCCTCGCGGCCCGCCGTCGGGGCCATGGCGGTGGGTACCGCCCGCGCCGCCTATGAGGTCGCCCTCGACTACGCCAGGACCCGCGAACAGTTCGGGCGGCCGATCATCGACAACCAGGGGGTGGCCTTCCAGCTCGCGGACATGCGTACCTCCATCGACGCGGCCCGCCTGCTGGTGTGGCGGGCGTCCTGGATGGGGATCAGCGGGAAGCCGTTCACCGCGGCCGAGGGGTCGATGTCGAAGCTGTTCGCCAGCGAGACGGCGAAGAAGGTCACCGCGCAGGCGATCCAGATCCTCGGTGGCAACGGCTACACGCGGGAGTATCCGGTGGAGCGGATGCACCGGGACGCGGCGATCTACACCATCTTCGAGGGGACGAGTGAGATCCAGCGGCTGGTGATCGCCCGCACGTTGGCGGGGATGCCGATCCGGTAGCGCCGTAGGGGTGCGGGTGCGTCGCGGGCTCGCGGTGCGCCTGGGTTGCTCGCGCAGTTCCTCCCCCCGGCCTTCGGCCGGGGGTACCCCCAGCGCCCCTGGGCAAATCTCCTCACCGGTGCTTCAAGGGCGTGAGTTGCTCGATGTCGTAGCGCTTGCGGAGTGCCTCGATCGCCTCGTGATCGGGGGGACCGCCGCTTCCCAGGATCTCCAGCAGCTCCTCGAAGTAGCGTTCGTGGTCCGGTGGCGGGGATGCCTGGAAGAACATCTTCGCCGGGGCGTCCGTCGGGTTGGCGAAGGCGTGCGGGCAGCCCGGGGGTACGACGATCACCGTGCCCGGCGTCGCCCGTACCACCCTTGTGCCCGAACTCGACTCCCAGCGCTGCCAGTTGTCGGGGGTGCGGACGCGTGGCTCGAAGGCGAGGACGTCCAGCTCGCCTTCGAGGACGTAGAACAGCTCCTCGCTGCGGGTGTGCACATGGGCGCCCACGTCGAAGCCCGGCGGAACCTCCACCTCGAAGGTGGACGCCATCCGGGAGTGCGTGCCCGTCACCTTGAACGTGACACGCTGGGCCGGCGTCTGGACCACACGCCCGTGGCCCGGCGGTACGAGGAGTCCCTCGGTCGTCGTCATGGGCCGATCACCACGTCACCGGTAGGGTCTCGGGTCCCCGGATCAACGCGCCCTTCCGGAAGGGAACCTGCTCCGGGGGCACGGCGAGCCGCAGTCCGGGCAGCCGGTCGAGGAGGGCGTCGACCAGCAACTCCTCCTCCAGCCGCCCGAGCCGGCCGCCGGGGCAGTAGTGCGGGCCGAACCCGAAGGCGAGGTGGGGGTTGGGGCTGCGGGTGAAGTCGATCGTCTCCGGGTCGGGGAAGACGTCCGGGTCGCGGTTGGCGGCCAGGTACGAGACGTAGACCGGGTCGCCCGCGCGGATCAGGACACCCCCGATCTCCACGTCCCGCAGGGCGATCCGGGACAGCCCGACCGCGCTGCGGTGCGGGATGTAGCGCAGGAGTTCGTCGATCGCCCGGGGGCGGATCTCCGGCTCGGTGCGCAGCCGGTCGAGGAGGTCGGGACGGGTCAGCAGCAGGTAGAACATCTGCCCGCTGTTGTTGGTGACCGCCTCGCCGCCGATCTGCAGCAGGACGGCGAGACCGACCGCCTCCTCCAGTGTGACCTCGCCGCGGCCCACCGCGGCGCCGAGCAGCGACGTCACGTCCTCGCCCGTGCTGTCCTCGCGCAGCGCGATCAGATCGCCGAAGTAGGCGCTCATCTCGCGCTTGGCCCTCTCGCTGGTCTCCTTGCCGTGGCTGGAGGACAGGATCAGCTGGGTCCAGATGTGCATGCTGTGCCGGTCGGCGGCCGGTACGCCCATCACCTCGCAGATCACCGCGATGGGGAACGGGCTGAGGACCGTCGCCGTGAGGTCGGCCGGCGGCCCGTCCTGGACGAGTTCGTCGACGATCTCGTCCAGCATCCGGCGCGCCTTCTCCCGGACCCGCTCCACCCCCTTGCTGGTGAGCGCGGGGGCCACCGTACGGCGCAGCCGGGTGTGGTCGGGCGGGTCGAGGAAGCCGACCGCGCCCGGGTCGGGGATGAAGTGCGGGGCGAGCCGGGTGACCGGCTGGTCCAGCACCGCCTCGCGGCTGAACCGGAGGTCGTTGGCCACCATGCGTACGTCGTCGTAGCGGGTGACCAGCCATGCCCAGCCCTCGCCGTTCGGCAGCCGGATCCGGCTGACCGGGCCCTCGCGCATCAGCTCGGCCAGGGTGGGGTCGAAGTCCACCCCCGCCAGGTCCGGCACCTCCCAGTGCCGGACCGGACAGGCGGCCGCCACGGGCACCGCGCCGGGTGCCTCGTCGGCCGGGTCGAGTGGTTCGGTGAGCGTCATCTCGGTCAGGCCGCCCCTTCGTCCGAACGCCGCCAGCGACCCAGCGACATCTCCGCGGTGATGCCGGGACCGAACCCGGCGAGCAGGCCGCGCGCCTGGTGCTCGGCGCCGCCCTCGTCGAACATCCGGCGCAGCGCGTCCAGGACGACGGCGCTCGCGATGTTGCCGTACTCGGTGAGCGTGGACCGGCTGAACCGGAACGCGTGCGGATCGACCTGGAGGAACTTGCTCAGGTCGTCGAGGATGCGGGGGCCGCCCGCGTGGACTATGTAGAAGTCCAGGTCGGCGGCGTCCCAGCCGTGCAGTCCCGCCAGGTCCTGGAGGGCCGGAGCGAGCGGCTCCATCGTCGCGGGCACCCGCTTGTCCAGCAGGAAGTGGAACCCGGTGGCCCGTACGTCGTACATGATCCACTCTTCGGTCTTCGGGATCAGGTACGAGCCGTTGCGTTCGAGCTCGACGCCCGTGCCGCCCTGGCCGCGGACCACGGCGGCGGCGATGCCGTCACCGAACAGGCCGTTGGAGAGCAGCGAGCCGACGCCGAGGTCGGTGGGCTGGTAGCACAGCGAGCAGAACTCGCAGGCGACGATGAGCGCGTTGGCGTCCGGGTACGCCGAGCAGAAGTCGTGCGCCCGGTTGATCGCCGCTCCGCCGGCCGCGCAGCCCAGCTGGGCGATGGGCAGCTGACGGGTGGTGGAGTCGAAGTCCATCTCGTTGATCAGCCACGCCGTGAGCGAGGGCATCATGAAGCCCGTGCACGAGACGTAGATGATCACGTCGATGTCGGTGGTGAGGAGTTCGGCGTCGTCGAGCGCTCGCTGGATGACTGCGGGGACCCGGGCCTTGGCCTCGGCCTCGTAGAGCTTGTTGCGCTCCTCGAAGCCGGGGTGCTTGAGGGTTTCCTCGATCGGCTGCACGATGTGCCGGGTGCGAACGCCCGTGTTCTCGATCAGTCTCAGCGCCAACGGCAGCTGCGGGTGGTTCTCGTGGTGGGAGCGCGCCAGTTCCAGCGTCTCCTCCATCGTGATCACGTACTCCGGGACCGACACTGAGGGTTTGCACAAAGTCGCCATGAACCGTGCCTGCTTTCAGCCTTCCGGCGGGTTTGGGGCCGCCGGTTGGAAGGTGGTTCACCTCAGGAGGTGGTCCCCTCACGATCACCCGAGAGGGCGACGATCTCGCGTCGGACTACTCCGAACCGGTGACCCCGTGTCAGGGTCGAATCACCCTGGAGGTACCCCCGAGGAGCAGGACGCGCCGTCCGCCCCGGCCGCGGAAAAGGCTGAAGAAGACCAGGTCAGGGCAGTGGCCGCAGCGGCGCGCGGTGCTGCACCGCACCCACTGCGACCCGCACCCGCCGAGCTACCCCCCCTGCCCGCTGCTGTGAGCGATGCAGGCCACGTCGATCCGGTCGGCCAGCTTCGCGAGCTCGATGGTCAGAGCGGCCACCGTGTCCTCGTCCAGCCCGCCCTCGTCGGCCTCGACAAGACGCAGCCACCGCGCCCCCAACGTCCGCAACAACTTACTCACGTCGGCCGCGGCCACCTGCAAGGTACCGCGGTCGTCGACGATCAGAGGCAGGGTCACTTCGCGGTTCACACCCGGGATCGTAGCCGCGCGACCGTCACGCACCCTGCCAAACGGTGGTGATGTTGCAGAACTCCCGGATTCCGTGCCCGGACAGCTCACGGCCGTATCCGGACCGCTTCACACCCCCGAAGGGGAACGCGGGGTGGGAGGCGGTCATGCCGTTGACGAACACACCGCCCGCCTCCAGGTCCCGCACGAACCGGTCCACCTCCGCGTCGTCACGCGTCCACACGTTCGAACTCAGTCCGAAGGGTGAGTCGTTGGCGATGAGGACCGCCTCGTCCAGGTCCCCGGCCCGGTACAGCGTGGCCACCGGCCCGAACGCCTCCTCGCGGTGGATCCGCATGTCCCGGTGGATCCCGGCGAGCACGGTCGGCGGGTAGAACCAGCCGGGCCCGTCCGGCCGCTCCCCGCCGCACAGCACCTCGGCGCCCGACCGCTTCGCGTCCTCGACGAGTTCCTCCAGGTCCGCGCGCCCCTGCTCGCTGGAGAGCGGGCCGACGTCCGTCCCCTCGTCCATCGGGTCGCCGACCGTGAGCGCCCGCATGCCGGCCACGAACCTCTCGGCGAACGCGTCGTAGACGTCCGTGTGGACGATGAACCGCTTCGCCGCGATGCACGACTGCCCGTTGTTCTGCACCCGCGCGGTCACCGCGACGCTCGCGGCCCGGTCGATGTCGGCCGACGGCATCACCACGAAGGGGTCGCTGCCGCCCAGCTCCAGCACCGTCTTCTTGATCATCTCGCCGGCGGTGGCCGCCACCGCCCGGCCCGCGGGCTCACTGCCCGTGAGCGTCGCCGCCTTCACCCGGTCGTCGCGCAGGAGGTCGTCGACCGCGCCGGAACCGATCAGCAGGGTCTGGAAGCAGCCCTCGGGGAAGCCCGCCCGGTGGAACAGGTCCTCCAGGTACAGCGCGGTCCCCGGGACGTTGGAGGCGTGCTTGAGCAGGCCCACGTTGCCCGCCATGAGCGCGGGCGCCGCGAACCGGACCACCTGCCAGAGCGGGAAGTTCCACGGCATCACGGCCAGCACCGGCCCGAGCGGGCGGTAGCGCACCCGTACCCGGGACGCGCCCGACTCCTTCACGTCCGTCTCGGCCGGCTCCTCGTCGGCCAGCAGTTCCTCCGCGTGGTCCGCGTACCAGCGCATCGCCTTCGCGCACTTCGCGGCCTCCGCGCGGGCCTGCTTCAGCGGCTTGCCCATCTCGGTGGTCATGGTGCGCGCGATGTCGTCCCGGTCCGCGTCCAGCAGGTCGGCGGCCCGGTGCAGCAGCCGGGCGCGCTCGGCGAAGCTGCTCGTGCGGTACGTACGGAACGTCGCCTCGGCGAGTTCGAGCCGGCGTTCGAGCTCGTCCTCGTCCATGGGCTCGAACGTTTCGAGCGTCTCGCCGTTCGCCGGATTGACCGTGGCGATGGGCATGGCTGACCTCCCTGGGAGCGGGCTTGTTATGACCTTCCCGCGCGGTCCGGGCGACCGCAACGCGTGGGCCCCTGTTCAGCCCGAGTGCTCCGCCAGCCGGTCGAGAAACGCGGCCTGGGCGGGAATGATCACCTCGCGGGCGCGGTCCGGGGCGAACCAGGCCACCCGGTCCAGCTCCGGGAACTCCTGGATCCGGCCCGAGCGGGGCGGCCACTCCATCGTGAAGGTACCGGGGACGATCGTGGCCGGGTCCAGGTCCGCCTCCACCGCCCACGCCGTGACGATCTTGCCGTTGGCCTGCCGGACCTCGCCCAGGGCGATCGCCTCGCCGTCCGGCGGCGCCAGGCCCAGCTCCTCCCGGAACTCGCGCCGGGCCGCCTCCCAGGCCGGTTCACCGGGCTCGTACTCACCCTTGGGGACGCCCCACGCCCCCGCTTCCTTCTTCGCGAAGTACGGGCCGCCCATGTGCCCGAGCAGCACCTCGACGCCCTCATCGGTGCGCCTGAACAACAGCAGACCCGCGCTCCGCTTCGGCTCCGTCAACGCCGTACCTCCGGGTGGGCGGCCAACAGGGCCTCCACCGTATCGGCCTCCTGAGGCCGCTTGTCCTCGCGATAGCGCACGACCCGGGCGAACCGCAGGGTGACGCCGGCCGGGTAGCGGGTGGACCGCTGCAGGCCGTCGTAGGCGATCTCGACCACGAGTTCGGGGCGTACGGTCACCACCCGGCCGTCGTCCGAGATCTCCAGTTCCTTCAGTCGGGCGGTCTGCCACTCCAGCATCGCGTCGGTCATGCCCTTGAAGGTCTTGCCGAGCATGGCCAGGGTGCCGTCCGGGTTGAGTGCGCCCAGGTGGAGGTTGGAGAGCCTGCCGGTGCGCCGGCCGTGGCCCCATTCCGCGGCCAGGACGACCAGGTCGAGGGTGTGCACCGGCTTGACCTTCAGCCAGGCGGCGCCCCGGCGGCCCGCGCTGTACGGGGCGTCCAGGGCCTTGACGACCACCCCCTCGTGGCCGCGGTCGAGGGTGGCGGTGAGGAACTCCTCGGCGGCCGTCGTGTCCTGCTCCCCGGCCACCAGCGCCCGGCGCACCCGCATCGGCTCGGGGACGAGGCGGGCCAGCTCCGCGTGGCGTTCGGCGAAGGGAAGGTCCAGCAGGTCGTGGTCGCCGACGGCGAGCACGTCGAAGAAGACGGGCGAGACCGGGACCTCGCGCGCCGCCCTCGCCACGTCCGAGCGGGAACCGACCCGGCCCGCCGTCTCCTGGAACGAGCGCGGCCGGCCGGCCGCGTCGAAGGAGATCACCTCCCCGTCCAGGACGAACCGGTCGCCCGCCAGCTCGCGTGCCGCGCCGGTGACTTCGGGCAGCCGGTCGGTGATGTCGTCCAGCGTGCGGGTGAAGACGCGCACCGTGCCCCCGTCCCGGTGGACCTGGACCCGGATGCCGTCCAGCTTCTCCTCGACCGCGCAGCCGCCCAGCTTCCGTACCGCCTCGCCGACCGAGGCGGCGGTGTGGGCCAGCATCGGCAGCACCGGGCGGCCCACGGTGAGCCGGAACCGGGCGAGGGCCGACGGGCCGTCGGCGAGCAGCGCCTCGGCCACCGCCTGGAGCGACCCGGCGAGCATCACCGCGCGCCGCACGTCGGCCGCGTCCGCGCCGGTCGCTCGGGCCAGCCCCTCGACGGCGACCGCGTCCAGGGCGCCCTGCCGGACCTCCCCGGTGATCAGACCGAGCAGGAACCGCTGCTCGTCCGCGGTCGCCGCGCCCATCAACTCGCCCACGATCCGTATCCGTTCGGCCTGCGAACCGGCTCCGGAGACCTTGCCGAGCTCGGTCAGCCGGGCATCGGCCTCGCGGACCGTGAGGGTCGGTTCGGCGGCGGGCTCGACGGGCCGGCTCAGCACCTTCCAGCCGACGCCGAGGCGGCCCTGCGGGAGCCGCCCGGCCAGATAGGGGATGACGACCGGTACGTCGTCGGGGGCCGTCTCCCGGAAGAGCTCGGCGAGCAGGGCGGTCTTGCGGGACCTGGCCGCGGTGGCGGCCACCTCCCGGGACACTTCGGCGAGCCGGGTCAGCAGCATGCAGCCATAGTGCTCCGGATACGGCCCGCCGACACCCGGTGCCGGTGCCGGGGTCACGGCGGGGCGGTCGCGTACACCTGCCGGGTGTTGGGGCGCGGCGCCGGGCGGTGGCGGGCCGCCGGGCCCTCGGCGAAGGCACGCAGCAGGTTCTCCGTGGTGCGGGTGACGAAGACGCGGGTGGCAGCGTCCATGCCGTGGTGCCCGCCGCCGTCGCCGGTGGCCGCCATCAGCGCCTCCACCCAGCGCATGGTGCCGGACGCGAAGACCCCGGCACCGCCGGCCACGGTGTAGTACGCCGAGTCGCTGTGGCTGCTCCGGCCGTCGCACACCAGCGGGGAGTGGGCCGTGATCTCCAGCGGGCCCGGGGCGGTCGTACCGGGCGGGACCCGGTCGTACTCGACGCCCACCAGATGGTCGAAGCCCTGGCCGGCGCGGACTCCGGTGCCCTCGTACAGCCAGTGGTCCGGCGCCGTGACGACGTAGGGGGCGTCCACCGGGTAGCCCTCGTAGAGCACCCCGGTGAGGGAGGACTCCGGGTCGGCGCCCGGAGCGGCGCGGAAGTCGGTGGTGACCAGGGCGGGCCGGGCGGGGAAACAGGGGTCGGCGGTGTACGAGGACTTGTAGCAGACGACGGTACGCCCGGGGCCGGTCTCCGAGGCCTCCAGCCGGATCCGGCGGAAGCAGGTGTTCGCGCCGAGGAAGGCGATGTTGGTGCCGGCGTCCCGGGCAGCCGTGACATGGCGGCGCTGCTCGGGCGTCCAGTACTCGTCGTGGCCCAGGCAGACGACGGCGGCGGCCCCGGCCAGCACGCCCGGGTCGGCGTGCACGTCCGTCCCGGTGGTGTAGGCGAGGGGTATGCCGAGGCGTTCGGCCAGCACGACCGCGGCCCACTCGTACACCAGGAACTTCTCCGCGCCGCTCAGGTCGTAGGGCCGGTCGAAGGTGACGGCGAGCGAGCGGCCCGCGTAACCGCCGTCGGACCCGGCGTAGAGGCTCAGCCCGCCCCACCTGTTGTACGCCTGCCAGGTCGCCGGGGCGTGCAGTAGGACAGTGCGGCCGGCGCCGTGCGTGGAGCGGACGATCAGCGGCACGTACCGCTGGTGGCCGCTCTCGGCCTCCAGGCGCAGCAGGTACGCCCCCGCCGGCCAGCCGGCGGTGTCCACGGTGAGCGTGCGCGGCCAGCCGGCGCGCACGGTGCGGGTGGCGGCGAGGATCCCGGGGGACGGCTGGGCGCGGCCCGGTATGCGGGGGGAGTGCCAGACCCGCCGGGCCCGCTGCCCGCCGTACCAGCCGACCCGCAGCGCCGAGATCCGGAACGCGGCGGCCGTGGTCGACACGGACAGGCCGAACTCCTCGCCCGGTGTCACACTCACCCGGTCGGCGTAGCCGGCGATCGCGTCGGGCGCGCCGAGGGACCCGATGCGCCAGTCGGCGGTGCCCGGACGCTCGCGCTCCGCCTCGGGCAGCCGGGTGTCCGGCGCGGCGGGCCGGCGGGCCGGGGAGGCCCGCTCGCAGGCGGCCGCCGTCCCCAGTCCGACGCCCGCGCACAGACCGAGGAACCGCCTGCGGGCGGTTGCGGACCCGGGCGCCGCCGGTGCCCCCTGCCGTTCTCGACCGTCCACACCGTCTCCTCGGCCCGCTCGTCGTCACGGTCCGGGAAGCCCCGGGACCGGTTCTCCGGCGCGGTTCCGGTCGCCCTGGCGGGTGGCCGGGTGCGCTTCGGCGACCGTAACCCCCGTGGGCCGGCCGCGCACGGCGCGCCGCCGCGGGATTGACAAACCGCGTTGCCGAAACTGCAATGCCTGCCATGACCACCGACGACGTCCTCGCGGGCGTGGGGCCACGCCTGCGCCGGCTCCGCAAGGAGCGTGAGGTGACCCTCGCCGCCCTGGCCGAGACCACCGGCATCTCCGTCAGCACCCTCTCCCGGCTGGAGTCCGGGCTGCGCAAGCCCAGCCTGGAGCTGCTGCTGCCGATCGCGCAGGCCCACCAGGTGCCCCTGGACGAACTGGTCGGCGCCCCGCCGGTCGGCGACCCCCGGGTGCGGGCGAGGCCCATGGAGCGGCACGGCCGCACCTTCTACCCGCTGACCCGGCAGCCGGGCGGCCTCCAGGCCTTCAAGGTGGTCGAACCCAGACGGAACCTCGAACCCGACCCCCGCACCCACGAGGGCTACGAGTGGCTCTACGTGCTGGCGGGGAGGCTGCGGCTGGTGCTCGGCGAGCACGACGTCGTCCTCGGGGCGGGCGAGGCGGCGGAGTTCGACACCAGGGTGCCGCACTGGTTCGGGTCGACGGGGGAGGGGCCGGTGGAGTTCCTCAGCCTGTTCGGGCCGCAGGGGGAGCGGATGCACGTCCGGGCGCGCCCCAAGACCTGAGGCTGTTACCCAGGACACTGTTCCCCCCGTGGCAAGCGACCGCTTAGTATGCGGTGGACCCCGACGGAGCAGTCCCTGGAGGCACCGCATGCAGGCATGGCAAGTGCACGAGAACGGTGAACCGAGCGAGGTGATGCGGCTCCAGGAGGTGGAGCGGCCCACCCCCGGCGACGGCCAGGTCCTGCTGAAGGTGCGCGCCGCCAACATCAACTTCCCGGACGTGCTGATGTGCCGGGGTCACTACCAGGTGCGCCCGCCGCTGCCGTTCACCCCCGGCGTGGAGATCTGCGGGGAGACCGAGGACGGACGCCGGGTGATCGCCAACCCCGCGCTGCCGTACGGCGGTTTCGCCGAGTACGCGGTCGCGGACGCCGCCGCCCTGCTGCCCGCGCCGGACGCGCTGGACGACGCCGAGACCGCCGCGCTGCACATCGGCTACCAG
The DNA here is from genome assembly GCF_040703965.1 of Streptomyces sp. NPDC006655. NCBI lineage: Bacteria > Bacillati > Actinomycetota > Actinomycetes > Kitasatosporales > Streptomycetaceae > Streptomyces > Streptomyces sp. NPDC006655. Next base: position 24,179 of record NZ_JBEYJU010000079.1, read on the forward strand.
ACGGGCTGGTTCGCCCTGCACCGCCGGGCGGCGCTCCGGGCCGGCGAGACCCTCCTCGTGCACGCCGCCGCGGGCGGGGTCGGCAGCGCGGCCGTGCAGCTCGGCAAGGCGGCCGGGGCGACGGTCATCGGTGTCGTCGGCGGCGCCGACAAGGCGGCCGTGGCCCGCGAACTGGGCTGTGACGCCGTGATCGACCGGCGTGCCGAGGACGTCGTCGCCGCCGTGAAGGAGGCCACCGGCGGCCGCGGCGCCGACGTGGTCTACGACCCGGTCGGCGGCGAGGCCTACACCCAGTCCACCAAGGTCGTCGCCTTCGAGGGCCGGATCGTGGTCGTCGGCTTCGCGAGCGGCACCATCCCCAGCCCGGCGCTCAACCACGCCCTGGTGAAGAACTACTCGATCCTCGGCCTGCACTGGGGCCTGTACGCCACCAAGAACCCCAAGCTGATCGCGCACTGCCACGAGCAGCTCACCGAACTGGCCACGAGCGGCGCCATCAAGCCGCTGGTCAGCGAGCGGGTGCCGCTGACCGAGGCCGCGGCGGCCGTGCAGCGGGTCGGCGACGGAGTCACCACCGGCCGGGTCGCCGTCGTACCGAAGGGAGCCGAGGCATGACCGACGCCGCCGAACTGAAGCGCCGCACAGCCGAGTTGCTGGCCGCCCACCCGCCCGCCACGACGGAGCGACTCGACTTCCTCAGGGCCCGCTTCGACGCGGGACTCGCCTGGGTGCACTACCCGGAGGGCCTCGGGGGCCTCGGGGCGCCGCGCTCCCTCCAGGCCGTCGTGGACGCCGAGCTGCAAGCCGCCGGCGCCCCCGACAACGACCCCCGGCGCAACGGCATCGGCCTCGGCATGGCCGCGCCGACCATCCTCAAGTACGGCACCCACGAGCAGAAGCAGCGCTTTCTGCGGCCGCTGTGGACCGGCGAGGAGGTCTGGTGCCAGCTCTTCAGCGAGCCGGGCGCCGGTTCCGACCTCGCCGCGCTCGGCACCCGCGCCGTGCGCGAGGATGGGGGTCCCTCCCGCTCGAGCGAAGCCGAGAGTGGGGGAACCTGGGTGGTCAACGGCCAGAAGGTGTGGACCTCGGGCGCGCACAACTCCCGGTGGGCCATCCTCATCGCCCGCACCGACCCGAACGTGCCCAAGCACGCGGGCATCACCTACTTCGTCTGCGACATGACCGACCCCGGCGTGGACGTGCGCCCGCTGCGCCAGATCACCGGCGAGGCCGAGTTCAACGAGGTCTTCCTGACCGACGTCCGCATCCCCGACGCCCACCGCCTCGGTGAGGTCGGTGACGGCTGGCGGGTCGCCCAGACCACGCTGAACAACGAGCGCGTCGCCATCGGCGGCATGCGGCTGCCCCGCGAGGGCGGCATGATCGGCCCGGTCGCGAGGACCTGGCGCGAACGCCCCGGGCTGCGCACCCACGACCTGCACCAGCGGTTGCTGAAGCTGTGGGTGGAGTCCGAGGTCGCCCGGCTCACCGCCGAACGCCTGCGCCAGCAGCTCGTCGCCGGCCAGCCCGGCCCCGAGGGCGCCGGCATGAAACTCGCCTTCGCCCGCCTCAACCAGGAGATCAGCGGCCTGGAGGTGGAACTCCGCGGCGAGGAGGGGCTGTTGTACGACGACTGGACCATGCGCCGGCCCGAACTGGTCGACTTCACCGGCCGTGACGCCGGCTACCGCTACCTCCGCGCCAAGGGCAACAGCATCGAGGGCGGGACCAGCGAGGTCCTGCTGAACATCGTCGCCGAGCGCGTCCTGGGCCTGCCCCCGGAGCCGCGCACCGACAAGGACGTCGCATGGAAGGACCTGGCCCGATGAGCACACCGCCCGACCTGCTGTACTCGGAGGAGGAAGAGGCGCTGCGTTCCGCCGTCCGGGACCTGCTCACCGACCACTGTGACGCCCCCGGCGTCATCGCCCGCACCGAGTCGGACGCCCCGCACGACCTGGCGGCCTGGAAGGCGCTGGCCGACGGCATGGGGCTGGCCGGTCTGCTGGTGCCGGAGGAGCTGGGCGGCCAGGGCGCCTCGCACCGGGAAGCCGCCGTCGTCCTGGAGGAGCTGGGGCGGGCGGTGGCGCCCGTGCCGTATCTGACCAGTGCCGTGGTGGCGACCGAGGCGCTGCTGGCCTGCGGCGACGCGGAGCTGCTGGGGCGACTGGCGTCCGGGCGGACGATCGGGACGCTGGCCGTCGGGCTGCATGTGGCGCCGGGCGCCGCGTTCGCCGCCGTACGGGTCGAGGACGGGCTGCTGCGCGGCGAGCTGACCGGGATCGCGGACGCGGTCGCCGCGGACGTGCTGCTGGTGCCGGGGGACGACGGCGGCCTGTACGCGGTAGAGGCGGCGGCGGTGACCGTCACCCCGCGGCCGGCCTTCGACCTCACCCGGCCGCCGGCCACGGTCACGCTCGACGGGGCCGCGGGGCGTCGCCTGGGTGACGCGGAACCGGCCGTACGGCGTGCGCTGCGGGCCGGGGCCGGGCTGCTGGCCTCGGAGCAGTTCGGGGTCGCCGAGTGGGCGCTGACGGAGACCGTCCGCTACCTGAAGGAACGCAAGCAGTTCAACCGGCCGGTGGGTGGGTTCCAGGCGCTCAAGCACCGGTTGGCGCAGCTGTGGCTGGAGGTCGTCAACCTGCGGGCCGCCGCGCGGGGCGCGGCCGACGCGCTCGCCTCCGGCGAGGACGCGGATGTCCTGGTGGCCGTCGCCCAGGCCTACGCGGGGCCGGTCGCCGTGCACGCGGCCGAGGAGGCGTTGCAGTTGCACGCGGGGATCGGAATGACGTGGGAGCATCCGATCCACCTGTATCTGAAGCGCGCCAAGGCGGATTCGATCGCCTTCGGGACGGCGGGGGTGCACCGGGAGACGCTTGCCGGGCTCGTCGACCTCCAGGCGCCGTGACCGGGCGGCAGCCCCGACGCTGACCACGCGGCGTGACACCACTCGAACGGGGGACGTGTCACCTGCGCGGGCCGACCCTCCGCTACGCCACACTTGCGGCCGAGCGCCCCGGACAGGGCGTGGCGGAGGAGGTTCGCGATGGCCGTTTCCATCTCTGTGGTGCTGCTTCTCCTGTTCGTGGCCGTGCTCTTCATGCGCCAGGGCGGGCTGAAGATCTCGCACGCCCTGGTCTGCATGGTGCTCGGCTTCTTCCTGGCCAGTACCAGCATGGCGCCCACCATCAGCACGGGCCTCACCGCGACCGCCGACCTGGTCAGCAGCCTGCGGCCGTGAGCCGACGGCCCTCGCCGTCGGCCCAGGGACCGCCGGTCAGGGTTTCCAGAACACCCCGATGCCGTTCGCCACGGCGCGCTCCGGACGGTCGGTCGGGTGGTTGAGCACGCTCACCGTCTTCGCCCCCGCCGTCCGGGCCACCATCGTGGAGGAGCCTCCGCCGTCCAGGCTGAACGCGTCGGCCGCGCCCAACTTCCGCATCTCCGAAGCGACTTCCGCGATCGTCATGCCCTTGCGGTAGGCGGTCGCGCCGTCGAGGGCGAGGAGCAGGAGTCTGCGTCCCCCGCTCGCGTAGCCCACCGCCGTACGCACGGCCGAGACGTTGTCGTCCAGACCGGGCAACGGCTCGCCGTCGCGCAGCACCGGGTAGCCGCCGACCGCGAAGCGGTAGGGGGTCCTGGCGCCGGACGCCACCAGCCGCCCGCGGACCGCGACCGGTTCGCCCCTGACGAGCCGACGCAGCCGGTCCGCGCCCGCCTCCCGGCCCAGCAGGACGGTCGTACCCGCCGCGATCGGGCCGCCGCCCGGGGCCCGGGAGGTACCGACCACCTTGCCGTCGCGGACCCGGACCTCGAAGGTGTCGGTGCTGCAGCCGGCCACCCGGTCGGCGTCCGAACCGCAGGTGGCCCGTCTGCGGGAGGCCGAACCCCAGGCGGCGGTGTAGGCGCCCACGGTGCCCTGCGCCAGCGCGTACTGGTTGAGCCCGCGCAGCGGGAGGCTTCCCGCGGGGGTGCGTACCGTGCCGGTGAACACCAGCCGGTCGAGCCGGGCCCGGCGGTCCATGCCCACGCCGAAGACGTCGGTGGTGGCGGTGCCCGGCGGCAGCGAGGGACCGAACCGCTGGGCCGTGGGCACCGCGGACTTGAGCACCCGGCCGTGGGCGATCGCCGGGCCGACGCTCGCGCCGGTCGCCTCGACGCCCGGGTGCTGGGTCTCGGTGATGTCGAAGAAGTCGCCGTTCACGCCCGCGACGGCACCGGCCGCGTCGACCATCGCGGACACCCGCGCACGGGCGGCCACCGCGCCCGGGGTGAGCAGGTCCACCCGGACGTGCGGGTCGGTCAGGTCGACGGTCAGGACGTGGGCGTGGGCCGTGCCCCTGGCCGCCGGGACGTCGAACTGCCGATAGGTGATCCCGGACGAGATCCGGCCGGCCCCCGACACGGCGCCGGCCGGTGCCGCCCCCGTGAGGGCCGCACCGGCCAGCACGCCGGACGTGGTGAGAAGCGTGAACAGAGTTCGGGTCGTCGCTGCCGGTCGTCTCCGACGATGCGTCACCGCACCCCCTGATGTCTCGTCAAGTTCCACAGGACACAGGGAAGTGCAGCAGACGTCGGTGACCTACGGGGCGGCTAGCCGTCGACTACGCGAGAACGGGTGAGAAAACGCACCCCCTCGGGCGCCTCCAGCGAGAATCCGCTACCGCGTCCGGGGACCACGTCCACGATCAGGCGGGTGTGGCTCCACACCTCGTACTGGCTGCGGGACATCCAGAAGGTGACCGGCTCCGTGACGCCGTCCACCGCGAGTTCGGCCAGCAGCACGTCCGAGCCGCCGGTGCGGAACTCGCCGTCCGGGTAGCACATGGGCGCGCTGCCGTCGCAGCAGCCGCCGGACTGGTGGAACATCAGCGGCCCGTGTTCGGCGTGCAGCCGACGCACCAGATCGGCGGCCCGCGCAGTGAGCTCCACCCGCGGCGGAGCTGTCGTCTCGTCCATGGTCACCGTCCTGGCGGCGGGGGTGTCGGATCCCCTCAGTCTCACGCCTCGCCATCCGGCCGTCCAGCGGCGGTCGTTGACCCGCTCCGCACCGCGGGCACGCAGCGCTCGGGTGGCGGCAGGCGCTCACGTGCCGGGCAGCAGATCCGTGACCTTCCGCTCCAGGAACGGCAGGGCGCGCTGACTCCAGACCGCCAGCGCGATCGACGCGGCCACCGCGGTCAGGGCCACCGGGCCCAGCGGCGTGCAGCCGAAGAAGTGGCTGACCGCCGGTGTCTCGATGAGCGCGACCAGCACCGCCGCCGAGCCGAGCGCGGTGAGCCGGACCAGCGGGCTGTCACGGCGGTCCAGCAGGGTCTGCACGAGCTGGGTCCCGACCACCGCGGCCAGCGCCATCGTGCTGGAACGGCGGGCCGTTCCCGGTGTCGCCCGGCCGGCGAGCCAGGCCATGAGCGCGCCCATGCTGGTCGTCAGCGCCCGGTGCCGGATCCCCCGCAGCAGCGGCGCTCCGAGCGCGGCCGACGGCGAGCCGGGGTCCTCCGGCTCGTCCGGCTCCTTCGGGGTGACCGCCACCGCCATCGCCGGGAACAGGTCCGTGAGCAGGTTGACCAGCAACATCTGCCGGGTGGACAGCGGAGCCCGGCCGCCCAGCAGGGTGCCGAGCACACCGAAACCGACCTCGCCCGCGTTGCCGCCGATGAGGATGGCCACGGCGTCCGCGACCCCGTGCCACAGCGCCCGGCCCTCCCGCACCGCGTCGATCAGCACCGTCAGGTCGTCGTCGGTCAGGACGAGGTCGGCGGCGTTGCGGGCGGCGGCCGAACCGCGGGTGTTGATGCCCACGCCGACATCGGCGGCCCGGATCGCCGCCGCGTCGTTGGCGCCGTCCCCGACCATGCCGACCACCCGTCCCGCGTCCCGCAGCGCCTCGATGACCTGTAGTTTCTGCTCCGGTGCGACACGTGCCACCACACCGGCGTCGCGCAGCACACGAGCCCTGCCCGAGCGGTCGGCGGCCGCGAGGTCGTCGCCGGTCACCACGACGGTGTCCGCGGGCCAGCCCAGTTCCGCGGCGATCGTCCGGGCGGTCCCCGGATGGTCGCCGGTGAGCATCACCGGTCGTACGCCCTCCTCCTGGAGGCCGCGCACCAAGGCGGTGGAGGTCTCGCGCGGGGAGTCCGCGAGGGCGAGCAGGCCCACGAACTCCAACTGCTCCAGAGGCTGTTCGAGGACGCCCGAGACGTCCTCCGCGGCGTCGGGCCGGCGCTGGGCGACGGCGAGGACCCGCAGGCCCTCGGCGGCCAGCGACTGCGCGGTCGCCGAGGCGGCTTCGGGGAGGCCGGAGCAGGCCGGCAGGACGGTCTCCGGTGCTCCCTTCACCACCAGCAGCGGCGGTCCGTCGCCGGACCGGCCGACGGCGGCCGCGTACCCGCGGGCCGCCTCGAACGGAAGTCCCTCCAACTGGACCCAGTCGGGGTCGGGTTCGGCCGCCGCCAGAACCGCCGCGTCGGTGACGTGGTCCGGCGGCCCGTCGCCGTTGCCGAGCTGGGGGCAGGCCCGGGCCGCCACCCGCAGGGTGCCGGCCACGCCTTCGTCGCCCACCGCGTGGCCGTGTCCCTCGTCGTCGGTCGCCCGCACCAGGCGCAGGGTGTTCTCGGTGAGCGTGCCGGTCTTGTCGAAGCAGACCGTGTCCATCCGGCCCAGCGCCTCCAGCGCCCGGGGCGCCCGGACCAGTACCCCGTCCCGGCTCAGCCGCCGGGCGGCGGCCAGCTGGGCGACCGTCGCCACCAGCGGCAGCCCCTCCGGCACGGCGGCCACGGCCACGGCGACACCGCCGCTGACCGCCTCCCTGATCGGGCTGCCCCGCAGCAGTGCGAGACCGGTGACCGCCGCGCCGCCACCCAGCGTCAACGGCAGGGCCTGCGCGGTGAGTTCGTGCAGCCGGGCCTGTACTCCGGCGGCCGGCGGCGTGCGCGCGGCCAGGTGGACGGCGCGGGCGGACTCGGTGCGCTCGCCCGTGTCCACGACCACCGCGCGCGCCTGCCCCGCGGCCACCGTGGTGCCCTCGAAGACCATGGAGTGCCGGTCCGCCACCGGCACGTGCGGGGTCGCCGCGGTGTGCTTCTCCGTCGGCACCGACTCCCCGGTCAGCGCGGACTCGTCGACCTCCAGGCCGTCCTCCGACAGCACCCGGGCGTCGGCCGGCACCACGTCGTCGGTGTGCAGGTCGATCACGTCGCCCGGCGCCAGGCGCGCCGCGTCGACGGTGTGGGTGTCCGGTTCGTCGGGGGAGTCCGCCACCCGCGCCTGCCGCTTCTGCTCGGCGAGCAGCCCGGACACGGCCCGTTCGGCCCGCAGCCGCTGGATGCCGCCGATCAGCGCGTTCAGGTCGAGCGCGCCGACCACCAGCAGGGCGTCCACCACCGAGCCGACGATCGCGGACGCGGCCGAGCCGACCGCCAGCACCGGGGTCAGCGGGTCGTCCAGTTCGCTGCGCACGGCACCGGCGAGCCGCAGCGTCCACCGCACCGGCGTGAGCAGCGGGTTACGGGACGGCTCCGCGGCCCGCTGCCGCTCCTCGGGCGACCCCGGCTCCCGTTCGTGCTCCAGCCGCTCCAGGGTCTCCCGCGCGCCCAGTTCGTGCCAGTGCACCCGGGCCCTGGGGTGCGGCGCGTCGGCCCGTGCCACCCGCAGCGCCTCCCAGGTCCCCGACAGCAGTGCCGTCGCGGCGGCACCGTCCACCGGCGCGTGCCGCATACCGGGCAGCGCGGCCAGCCGGCCGCGCCCGCTCCTCGACTCGCCGACGGCCACCAGCAGACCGGACAGCGCGGCCCCCGACCGGGCCAGGATCTGCGAACGCCGGCCCACCCGGCGCGCGGCCGGTATCGCGGTCAGCAGCCGCCACACGTCGGGCAGGCCGTGCAGGGCGAGGGCGTCGGCACCCCAGACGACCGTGCTGCCGGCGTCGGTGAGCGCGAGCGCGATGTCCCCGGCGAGCAGCCCGGCCAACAGCCCGTGGTCCCGCTCCGACCACAGCCGGGCCACCGTGATCACCGCACCCGAGTCCTCGGGCAGGGAGCACACCACGTCGTCCAGCGGCCGTCGGGCGTCCACCACCTGGTCGGCGAGGCCGGTGAAGTCCTCCAGCGCCGGATCGTCCACCAGGACGACCCGCAGCCCGGCACGCCGGGCCGCGTCCAGCACCGGCTCCGTCCAGGGGTCGGCCTCCCCGTCCGCGCCCCGGACCGCGCTCGGATGCAGCACGAGGGTGCCGACCAGTTCCAGCTCACGCAGCCGCTCGGTATCGCGGAAGAGCAGCCCCGAACGGGCCAGTACGGCGCCGAGGACCGACTCGAAGGCGGTCGGCCCGTACCGGGCGGCCTTCGGCGATGCCGCGAGCACCGCCTCCGCCGCCTCGGTGACGTCGTGCTTGACCAGCAGGGTGGCGGCCGCGCCCAGGACGCTGCCGGCGAACGCGTGGCTGGCGTAGTCCGCGGCCGGGGTGGTGCGCAGGGGCGGGCGCGGGCGGCCGTCGTCGCCGGTGCTCGGCCGGTCCGGGTTGCACAGTTCGTCGTGGAACAGCTCGAAGGCGGCCGCCCGCGCCATCGTGTCGGCGAGCCGGCAGCCGCGCAGGGCCCCGTCGAGCAGCAGCGCCGCGGGGGTCTGCCCGGCTCCGTGGGCCGCCGCGTTCGCGCACGTCAGCAGCAGGTCCATGGCGTCGGCACCCAGGCGGTCGCGGAGCAGGCCGCGGAAGCGGGGGTTCTCCCGCAGGACGGTCACCACCGCGGTCACCGCCCGCGGCGACGGCGGCAGCCGCAGCGTGTACGCGGCGACGCCCACGCCGGTGCCGACCAGGTCGGCCGCGAGGGTCGCCAGCGCCGCGCGGATGCCCTGCCGGTCCGCCGGGTGCGTGATGTCCTCGGGGCCGCCGTCGTCCGCCACGAGACCGGAGCGGACGGCGAGGTCGCTCGCGTACGCCAGGACGTCGTCGGTGACCGCCTCCTCGGTCGCGGCCACCACCAGCCGCCCGAGCCCCTCGTCCCAGTAGGCGAACAGCACGTCCGGGTGCTCGGCCAGCTCGGCGGCGACCTGCACGGCGAGCCGGCGTACCCCGCCGGCCCTCCCGGCCCGCGCCGGGTCCGCCGCCCGCAGCGCCAGGTGCGCCCGGGCGCCGGAGCGCCACTGCCGTTCGGCCCCGAGCAGCGCGTTGCGTGCCGCGCGCGTCATGCGGGTGGCCGTGTCGAGGCTCCGGACACCGGCCCGTGCGGTCCCGGCGGCGGCGCCGGCGACCGCGCCGATCCCCGGCGCGGCCGCCCTGGCCAGCAGCCCGGGCGCTGCGGACACCGCCCGCGCGGCCAGGGACGGCACTGTCGGCAGTCCGAACGCCATCACCCGTCACCCCCGGTTTGCATCAGCCGGCGGGCGGCGCGGTCGGGTCGGCGGGCGGCGCGACCACGTGGGGGGAATCGTCCTCGTCGGCCGGGCCCGGTGCGGTCGATCCGGTGGGTGGGGCGAGCGGGTCGTCGTACGGATCGAGGTCGTACGGTTCGGCGCGCGTGCCCGGTTCGGCTGCCGTGTCCTGCTCGGCGGGCCCGCCGGGGCCGGCCGCTGTGTCCTGCTCGGCGGAGATGCCCGGTCCAGCCGTGGCGTCCTGCTCGGCGGGTGCGTCGAGGCCGGTGGACAGGTGCTGTCCGGTGGGCCTGTCGAGGTCGGCGGGTGCGGGCTGGTCGTGGGGTGCCGCGGACGGTGCGTCCGGTCCGAGGGCGGCGGCCGCGGCCGCGGTGGTGGCGGACCCGGCCGACGCCGTCGCCGGTCCGTCCGGCATCTCGTCCCCGCGCAGCGGGCCCGGACCCGCCACGCCCGCGCCCGGTCCGGGCTCCGTCACGGCGTCGCCCATCGCCACGTAGGCGCCGTGGCCCGCGCTTTCCGTCGTCTCCGCGGTCGTCGCCGTCATGGCCGGGCTCTCGCCCTGCCCGGGCCGCGGCTGGGTCAGCCAGGCCACCGCGGCGCCGGTCAGCGCGACCGGCCACTCCACGACTCCGGCCACCCCCAACACCCCGGCTCCCGCGTACACCGCCATCCGGCGGCCTCGGGGCGACACCGCACCGATCTTGTCCAGGGTTCCCTCCGCGGCCTTGGTCACGGCTCCGGCGCCGGGTACCTTCCGCACCGCCGAGGCCGCGTTCCGCAGGGGCGCGGTGAGGGCCGAGGACGTCTTCTGCTCAGCCATGACTACTCCTCGTCACTGCCGGGATCGCTCCTTCTGCCTGCTGAGTGCCCCGTAACACAAAGGGTCATCCGGGATTGAGCGGACATTTCGTAAGCCGCTGAGCGGCTCGCCGACAGCCCCGCCCGGCGCCCCGAGGCCGACCCCTCTCCGGTGGTCGCCCCGATCCGCGGCGCTAACCTGTCGTTATGTGCCCGAACCGCCCGGAGGGGGCCGAAACCGACCCGTCCCCGGCCGTGGGGGCGCGGGCGAAGGCGCTGGCCCTGGCGCTTCGGCAGGCGGTGGCGGGCGTCGGAGGCCGGGGCGCCCTCGTGCACCGATGGGACCCCGGCACGGGGCGGCTCGACCTGGTGGCGTCGGACGGTGTCAGCGCCGAGGCCGCCCGGCGCTGGGCCGTGCTGAGCGAGGAGCAGGACGTGCCGCCGTCCTGTGCGCTGCGCCGCGGTGTCCTCGTCCGGACGGCCGGGGACCGCCTCGCGACCGGCGCCGCCGGCACGGTGGCGGTACCGCTGGTCGGGGCCGGCGGCCCGATCGGCGCCCTGACGGTGCTGCTGTCCGGGACGGACGGACCCGACGACGTACAGCTGTCCTTCCTCCATGCCGTGGCCGCCTGGACCGCCCAGCACCTGGAGCGCGCCGACGGCCGGCCCCCGCACGGGGAGTCCGTGCCCGAGCACGAGCGGACCGTCAGGGCCGCGGAGCTGACCGCGGCGCTCGCCGAGGCGGTGACGGTCCAGGACGTCGTAGGAGCCGTGGCCGAACACGTCCTGGCCCCGTTCGGCGCCGAGGGACTGATCGTCTCCGTGTTCGAGAACGGCCGGCTCACCCGGGTCGGCGAGGTCGGCTACCCGGTGGACTACCTGAAGCGGTTCGAGGGGCCGCTCGAGGCGGGCCTGCCCGTCACCGACGTACTGCGGTCCCGCAGCCCGCTGTTCCTGGAGTCACCGGCCGACATCTACCAGCGCTACCCCGCGGTCACCGACCGGATCCTGATGGGCACCTCGCCGAAGATGGCGTGGGCGTTCCTGCCGCTGGCCGCCTCCGGACGGGTGGTGGGGGTGGCGATCCTGTCCTACAGCCGGCCGCACTCCTTCGGCGAGGCGGACCGCACCCTGCTGACCACGTGCGGTGCCCTGGTCGGCCAGGCCCTGGAGCGGGCCCGCCTGTACGACCTGGAGCACGCCCGTGCCCAGGAACTGCAGAGCGCCCTGCTGCCCCGCACCCTGCCCAGACCGCCCGCCGCCGTCGCGGCCGCCCGATACCTTCCCGCGGGCCGCGGCGAGCAGGTCGGCGGTGACTGGTTCGACGTGATCCCGCTCTCCGGCGACCGGGTCGCCCTGGTGATCGGCGACGTGATGGGCCACGGCATCGCCGAGGCGGCCACCATGGGCCGGCTGCGCACCGCCGTCCGCACCCTCGCCGACCTCGACATGTCCCCCGACGAACTGCTGGGCCATCTCAACGACCTGGTCAGCGACCTCGGCGAGGACTTCTACGCGACCTGTCTGTACGCCGTGTACGACCCGGTCGGCCGGAGGTGCAGCTACTCCCTGGCCGGTCACCCGCCGCCCGTCTTCGTGTACCCGGACGGCACCGTCCACAGCCCCGTGCTGAGCCCCGACCCACCGCTCGGCGCCGCCACGCCGCCGTTCGCCGCGCACGAACTGCCGCTGCCCGACGGGAGTCTGGTGGTCCTGTGCACCGACGGGCTCATCGAATCCGGCGCCCAGGACGCCGAACAGGGACTGACCGAGCTGCTGCGCGTACTGTCCCGGGCCGCGGTCCGCCCGGCCCGCTTCACCTCCTCCGACGAGGAGGCGGACGCGCGGGGCCTGGAGGAGCTGTGCGACACGGTCGTCTCGGAGCTGCTGCCGGACCGGGAGCACACCACCGACGACGCGGCGCTGCTCATCGCCCACACCCGGGCCATGCCCGCCGACGACGTCGCCTCCTTCGGCCTGCCCGACGACCCCCGGGCGGCCGGCCGGGCCCGGGAGCTCGTCCGCGACCAGCTCTCCCGCTGGGGCCTCGACGAACTGTCGATGACCACCGAACTCCTGGTGAGCGAGCTGGTCGGCAACGTGATCCGGCACGCCAAGGGGCCCATGCGGCTACGGCTGCTGCGCAGCCGCAGCCTGACCTGCGAGGTCTACGACGGCAGCCTGAGCACCCCCCGCATCCGGCACGCCACCTACACCGACGAGGGGGGCCGCGGCCTCCAGCTGGTCGCCGCCCTGTCCCGGCGCTGGGGCGCCCGCTACCTCAGCGACGCCAAGTGCATCTGGACCGAACAGGACATCCCGCCGGCGGCCCCCGCCCGCAGCGCCGCCCAGGCGTCGGCCTCCCGGTCGGCCGCGAACGGCTTCGGCGACCGGCTCGCCGCCACCGCCGAGGTGGCCGCTCCCTGAGACGGCGTCCGGCCGGCCGACTCCTAGCTCACGAACCCGACATGCGCCAGGGCCTGCTTCAGCAGCACTCCGTGACCGCCGGGCATCTCGCTCTGCACGGCCTCCAGCATGGCTTCCTGCGGGCTGAACCACACCAGGTCCAGAGCGTCCTGCCGGGGCCGGCAGTCTCCCGTGACCGGCACGATGTAGGCCAGCGACACCGCGTGCTGACGCGGGTCGTGGTACGGGGTGACGCCGAGCGTCGGGAAGTACTCGGCCACCGTGAACGGCTGGAGCGAGGCCGGTACCCGGGGCAGCGCGACCGGGCCGAGGTCCTTCTCCAGATGGCGCAGCAGGGCGTCGCGGACCCGCTCGTGGTGGAGCACACGGCCGGAGACGAGGGTCCGGCTGACCGTGCCGTCCGGGCCGATGCGAAGCAGCAGTCCGATGCTGGTGACTTCGCCGCTGTCGTCGACGCGCACGGGCACGGCCTCCACGTACAGGATCGGCATGCGGGCGCGAGCCATCTCCAGCTCGTCGGAGGACAGCCAACCGGGCGTGGTATCGGTCATGTCAGACATTGCTTGATCATACTTTCCGGGCGGGGCGCGCGTTCAGTCGCGGCCGGTGTCGGATGCGGGAAGTCCGTAGATGCGGCGGGCGTTCTCGCGGCCCGTCCAGGCGGCGATCCGCACCGCGTCGGCCGGGCTCAGTTCGTCGGCGTCCACCCGGTCCTGGAGCAGTCCGGCCAGCCCCTGCCGGAAGGACAGCGCCCCGAGATGGTGGAACTCGGCCACACCATAGGCGTCCGAGCTGTACAGCAGTTTGCGGAACGGGGTGATCTCCATCGCCTCCGCGAGCACCGCCCCGGCCCGCGCCGCGCCCACGTAGTGCAGCGCCAGCCCCACGTCGAGGTGCACATGCTCGAACACCGTGGCCAGATAGGCGGCCTGGCGGTGGTACGGCCAGCAGTGCAGCAGCAGTACCGGGACGGTGCCGGTGGTCAGCCGCAGCCAGTCGGTGAGCAGCGCCGGATCCGCGTGGTGCAGCCTGAGGTCCGAGTCCCCGAAACCGGCGTGGAGTTGGAGCGGCAGCCCGAGGGCGACGGCGGTCCACAGCAGATGGCGCATCAGCACCGGGTCGGTGAGCCGGCCGCCGCCGTCCGCCAGCCACAGCGCGGCGGCCCGGGTCACTTCGGCGTACGTGGGCCGCACCGGGTTCAGGTCGAACCCGGTGCGGTAGGCGGCCACCGACTTCACCGCGACCACCCCCGGCCGCCGTACCGCCGCCTCGGCCGCCGCCCGGAAGGCGCCCGCGTACTCGCCCGCCTCGACGCCCCGCGCGGCCACCTCCTCGGCGACGCCCTCCAGCCGCACCACCTCGTAGGCGGCGGAGCCGGCCGCCTCGGCGAGTTCGGCGGGGGAGGTGACCGGGTCCGGCGCGTACCCGGTGTCCAGGCAGAAAGCCTCGGCGTGCGCGGCCCTCAGGAACCGGCGGTTGACCTCCTGCCAGCCCAGTTCCGCCCGGCGCGCCAGGTAGTCGGCGGCCGGGGCGTGCCGGTCCAGGCCGAGCAGCGGCGCGCAGTGCCGACGTACGGCGATGCCCACCGGGCTGTCGAACGGTGACACGCCCGGCCAGGCCTCGCCCTCGGTGAGCAGCGCCGCGAACTCCGGCGCGGTGAGGTCGGCGGCGACCGCGCCGTGGCAGTGGTGGTCGATGAGGGGCAGCGCGTCGAGGGCTTCCCTGACCGGCCCCGTCATCAGTACTTCCAGCGGTAGGCCGCCGCCACCCCGGCGTCGTCGAGCCCGGCGACGGATCCCGTCTCGCCCTCGCGCACGGCGATCACCGCGTCCGCGAGAACCGGTCCGAGCGCGGCCCGCAGCACCTCGTCCTTGCGGAACTCCTCGACGGCCTGCGGCAGCGAGGTCGGCAACCGCCGCACCCCCCGGGCCACCGCCTCGTCGGGGATCAGCGTCGCCGGGTCGCCGGTGACCTCGGCGGGCAGCGGCGCCGCCGTGGTGAGCCCGTCGAGTCCCGCGGCGATCACGCAGCCGAGCGCGAGATACGGGTTGGCGGCCAGGTCGACCGGCTTGATCTCCAGGTTGGCGTCCTCGCTCTGGTGGCCGGTCGTGCCGGTGACGACGCGGATCGCGGTCTCGCGGGTCTCCCGGCCCCAGGCCGTGTACACCCCCGCCCACTGGGAGGGTTTGAGCCGCAGATAGCTGGCCGGGCTCGGCGCGGTCACCGCCGTCAGCGCCGGCAGGTGCGTCAGCAGCCCGGCCACGAAGGACTCCGCCGCGGCCGTCATGCCGTACCGGGCGTCGCCCCCGGCGTGCAGGTTGACGCCGTGGCGCCACACGGAGAGATGGAGATGGCCACCGTTGCCGACACCCCGCTCCGCGACGGCCGGCGCGAAGGAGGCCCGCAGGCCGTGTTTCTGCGAGACGGCGCGAACGGTCTGCCGTACCAGGACGCTCTGGTCGGCCGCCGCCACCGGGTCCAGGGCGCCGGTGGACAGCTCGAACTGGCCCGGCGCGTACTCCGGGTGCAGCTGGGCGACCGGCACCTCCTGCGCCTCCAGGGCCGTGAGCAGGTCGGCGGTGTAGTCGCTCAGCTCGATCTGCCGGGTCGCGCCGTACGCCGGACCCGAGGTCGCGGGCGTGAACTCGTCGGCCGGTGCGCCGGCCCGGCCGAGCGACCACTCGATCTCGACGCCCGCCCGGAAGGTGACGCCGTGCCGGTCCTCGGCGTCGGCGACGACCCGGCGCAGGAAGGTGCGGCTGCAACCCGGGTGCCGGTCGCCCTCCTGGGTCAGCCGGTCGACGGGCGCCCACGCCCAGCCGGGCTGCCCGGCCAGTACCACGAGCCGGTCCAGGTCCGGGTAGAGCCGCAGGTCGCCGTCGGGGGAGCCGAGGACGTCGGTGCGTACGATCGCGTCGTTCGCCAGGAAGGTGTCGAACACCGGCGACATGCCGACGCCCCGGGCCACCGCCGAGTGCAGCCCCTGCCAGGGGACCGTCTTCACCCGGCAGATCCCGGCGGTGTCCACGTAGGCCAGCACGATGCCGCGCACGCCCTGTGCGGACAGTTCGTGGGCCAGGGCGTGCGCACGGGCGAGATCGCCGGGGTGCCCGCCGGGCACGGGGTCGACCAGGGGTGGCATACGACGTCCTCCTCGACGGGCTCGGATGCGCGCCTACCGGTCAGGGTTTCACGCTTCCCGCGCCGAACCGCGGAACGCGGACCGGCGCCGGGGAGTCGGGCGGCCGGGTTCGCGTGCACACGTCGAACCGGTCCGACGTGTGCACGTCGGACCGGTTCACGGGGAGGACGTCCCCGGCGCTCAGCTGTTCTCGGCCGCGAACATCCAGCGCTGCTTCTCCAGGTCGGCGGTGATGGTGATCAGCAGGTCCTGGGTGACCGGGTCGGGCTCGTCGGTCGCGGCGATCCGCTCGCGCAGCCGTCCGATCGCCGCCTCCAGCGTCCGCACCATCAGCTCCACGACCTCGTCGTCCCGCAGCCAGCCCTCCTTGGCGTCCGGCAGCGCGTAGGCCGCCGCGATGGTCTCCGGGCGGCCGTCCGGCGGCACGCCCAGGGCGGCGGCGCGTTCCGCGACCGTGTCGGAGTAGGCGCGCGCGGTGGCGACCACCTCGTCCAGCTGGAGGTGGATCGACCGGAAGCGCGGACCCACGATGTTCCAGTGGGCCTGCTTCCCGACCAGTGACAGGCCCAGCAGATCCACCAGCGTCTCCTGCAGAGCAGTCCCGGTGACCTGAAGTGCCCCGTCGGGCAGCGTGCTCTTCACCACGGTCATGGCGCGCGTCTTCCTTCCGTTCTGAGCGGTTCGCCCGGAGGCTCGTCCCGAGCGGTCGTGGAAGCCCGAATGCCCCCGCTGACCAGGAGCAAACGCGCGCCGGGGCCGATCGGTGGGACGGTACTCACGCCGGACGGTACTTACCGCGGGGGCTTGTCCGGACATAGCATCGGTCTCCGCATGAACACGATGACGCTCTGGCACATATCCGGCTGGGGGTTCGCCGCCCTGGCACTCGCCGCACTGCTCGTCGGCTTCTCCAAGACCGCCGTCAGCGGCGCCAACACCGTCAGCCTCGCCGTCTTCGCCGCGGTCCTCCCGGCCCGCGCCTCCACCGGCGTCCTGCTCCCGCTGCTCATCGCGGGCGACGTACTGGCCGTCGCCACCTACCGCAGGCACGCCCACTGGCCGACGCTGTGGCGGCTGTTCCCGGCGGTGGCGGCGGGAGTGGTGATCGGCACCCTGTTCCTGGTGTGGGCCGGCGACGGGGTCGTACGAACATCTATCGGCGCGATCCTGCTGCTCATGGCCGGCGTCACGCTGTGGCGGCGGCGCTCCGCCGCGGGGCCGGACGACCCGGACGCGGTCACCACCCGGGCGGGCCGGGCGAAGGCCGGTTCGTACGGTGTCCTCGGCGGCTTCACCACGATGGTCGCCAACGCGGGTGGCCCGGTGATGTCGATGTACCTGCTGTCGGCCGGCTTCCGCAAACTCGGCTTCCTCGGCACGTCGGCCTTCTTCTTCCTGATCGTGAACGTCTCCAAGGTCCCCTTCAGCGCCGGGCTCGGCCTGATCGACGGCGAGTCGCTGCTGCTCGACGCGGCCCTCGTGGCGTTCGTCGTCCCCGGCGCGTTCCTCGGGAAGTGGGCCGTGAACCGGATCAACCAGCGGCTGTTCGAGCAGCTGGTCATCGCGGCGACGATCGTGGGCGGTCTGCAACTGCTCCTGCGCTAGCCGGTCCCGCGGCCCGGGAGCGCGGCCCGGGAATGCGACGGCGGGGGGCGTTGTTGGACCGGTCGTGATTGACATGCTCGGATCACGAACTCCGGGTGTGGAGGAAGGGAGGACCTCATGGCCCGCAGCACCGCGCGTCCCGTCGTCAGGCTGAAGTCGACGGCCGGGACGGGCGTCACCTACGTGACCCGCAAGAACCGCCGGAACGACCCCGACCGGCTGGTCCTGCGCAAGTACGACCCGGTGGCCGGCGCCCACGTGGATTTCCGCGAAGAGCGCTGACGCGAAACACCCCACCGCCCCTGGAAGGAACCCCATGAAGTCCCGCATCCATCCCGACTCCCGGTTCGTGGTCTTCCGCGACCGCGCCGCGGACACCGCGTTCCTGACCCGTTCCACCGCCGACTCGTCCCGGACGATCGAGTGGGAGGACGGCACCACCTACCCGCTGATCGACGTCGAGGTCTCGTCGGCGTCGCACCCCTTCTACACCGGCCGGACACGGGTCCTGGACAGCGCCGGCCGGGTGGAGCGCTTCGAGCGCCGCTACGGCCGCACCGCCCCCGCCCGCGGCTGACCCGAGGAGGACAGAGACATGAAGGTGCGCAAGTCCCTGCGCTCACTGAAGGCCAGGCCCGGCGCCCAGGTGGTCCGCCGCCGCGGCGTGGTCTACGTGATCAACAAGAAGGACCCCCGCTTCAAGGCCCGCCAGGGCTGACGACGGACAGGTCCCCCGACGGCCGCCCGGCACCCCAGCCGGGCGGCCGTCCGGCGTCTCGGCGTGGGATGGCCGGCGGTCTCGGCCCGGCGCGTCCTGCGGCTGTCCACCGACCTGTCGGCCGGGCCGCCGGGTACGGCTGGACGGCGGTCCCGGTCCCGTGGCCCAGGCCGGTGGCGGGTGTGCCCGTCCGCAGTCACGCACGGCGCCGTCCCGCGCCGGGCCGGGCGCCGTCCCGCGCCGGGCCGGTCGCGCGCAGGCGGGTTGAGGAGTCCTTCGTCCGGGCCGTGGAGAAGGCGAGGCCGCCCTGGCCGTTGAGCCACTCCAACTGCTGGTTCAGCAGGAAGAGG
>NZ_JBEYJU010000080.1:0-26371 GCF_040703965.1 Streptomyces sp. NPDC006655
CCCCAGCCTCCGGCCGGGGGGACCCCCAGAGCACGCACCTGACGCCGCGCGGCCGCCCTCCGGGCGACGACGGGAATTGTCAGACAGGCCCTAGCATGGCGGCTGTGCGGCGGCCGGTGCGCTCCGGCCGTCCGCGCCGGGACCGACTGCGGGGAGGGCATGTGCGCACAGTGCGGGTGGCGGGCGCCGAGTTCGACGTACGGGACGAGGGGGAGGGGGACGCCGTGCTGCTCGTGGCGGGCGCCGGGGTCTCCGGGCGGGTCTGGGACCTGCACCAGGTGCCCGCGCTGCGCGCGGCCGGTTTCCGGGTGCTCACCTTCGACCGGAGGCCGCTCCACAATCCGTCGGCGGCGCCGGATCCGCACCGGGCTGCCGCCGAACTGCACCATGTTCTCGCGGAGTTGGACCTCCCTCGATGCCGGGCCGTCGGTGTCTCCTCCGGGGCCGAGGTGGTGCAGGAACTGATGCTCGCCCGGCCCGGCGTGGTGGCCGGGGCGGTGCTGATGGCCACGCGCGGCCGCGGCGACCTGTCCGGCAGAGTGATGGCCGACGCCGAACGGGAGCTGGCCGCCGCCGGGGTGCGGCTGCCGCCGCGCTACGCGGCGTGGCAGCGCGCCGTGCTCAACCTGTCGCCCGCCACCTGGCGGCGCGAGGACGAACTGTTCGACTGGCTCGACCTGTTCGAGGCGGCCGAGCGCGCCGGGACGGCCCCGGTGCCGGTCCCGGCCGACGGCGAGCCGGCGGACCGGCTCGCCGCGCTCGGCCGGGTGGCCGTCCCGGTCCTCGTGCTCGGCTTCGAGCACGACCTGATCGTGCCCCCGTGGCTGTGCCGCGAGGTCGCCGCGGCCCTGCCCGCGGCGCGCTACGCCGAAATCGCGGACTGCGGGCACTACGGGTACCTGGAGCGGCCCGCGGAGGTGAACAGCGCGCTGCTGGAGTTCCTCACCGGCGCGCCCTGACCGGGGCCGTCCCGGTCAGCGCGGGCCGGCGGACTCGCGCAGCACGTCCCCGAGCAAGCGGTGAGCCAGGGCCAGCCGCTCGCTCGCGGACAGCCGCGCCAGCGCCGGCCACAGCACGTCCGCGCCGCCCGTGGACGCGGCGCCGGCCGCCGCGGCGACCGGCGACGGCGACGGGGCGACCGCCGCGTCGGGAGCCTCGGGGGCGGCGGCCGCGGCCGGGGCGGTGAGCAGGCCGGCGACCGACGGGGCGGTCAGCAGGTCCTGGAGGGCGATCTCCCAGCCGTGGTCGTGCTCCAGGGAGCTGACCAGGCGGGCCGCGTCCAGCGAGGATCCGCCCAGTTCGAACCAGCCGCCGTCCAGGTCCTCCTGGCCAAGGTAGGTGCGGGCCAGCTTCAGGGCCTGGGCGCGCATGTCGTCCGTCGGGGTCATCGCTTCGTTCTCCTTCTCGGTCGGGTGGAACCGGGATACGGGGCGGTCAGGGCAGGGCGGGGGTGTCCGGGGCGGGGTGGATCGCCGGGTCCGGCGGGGTGCCGGACTCCGGGGGCGGCGCGGCGAGCCGTTCCCGGGCCACGGCGGTGAACGCCGGACGGCCGGTCCGCACGCCCAGCAGTCCCACGTGGGCCCAGCGGAACGACGCCCGCAGCAGCACACGTTCGCGCAGGCCCGGCTGGACGGTGCCGCCGCCGCGCCGGTACGCCGACAGCAGCCGGTCGAGCAACGGCCGCCCGCCCGCCAGGTACGGGTCGACGAAGTCCGCCGCCGGATCGTCGAAGGCGGCGTTCGTCCAGTCCAGGACTCCGGTCACCGCGTTCGAGCCGGGGCCGACGAGGGTGTGCCCCGGATGCATGTCGCCGTGCGTGAGGCGGGCCTGGTGGGCCCAGTGCCGGTCGTCGTCCAGCCAGGACCGCCAGTGCGCGTACCAGCGCTCGGTAAGCGGCACCGCGGCCTTGGCCTCCGTGAGCGTCCGGGCCAGATCCTCCCGCGCCAGGACCGGTTCGCGCGGCGGGACACCCGCGTCCACGGCCTCCTCCACGGGCACCCGGTGCAGGGCGGCGAGGGCCGCCGCGAGCGAGGTCACGTATCCGGTGCCGGGCCGGCCGCCCCCCGCCGCGGGGTGCCACTCGTAGCGCAGGCGGGCCGGGTCCTCGAACCCGGCGGGGGCGCCCCCGAGCCGGCGGTACGCGATGAACGAGCGGTCGGCGTGCTCCCAGCGCGGCACGGCCACCGGCAGCGCGGGCCTGACCGCCGCGAGGACGGCCGCCTCCACGGCGATCCGGTCGGCGCTGCGGCTGCGGCGGGGCAGCCGCAGGATCCAGTCCGTGCCCTCGGTGTCCTCGACCTCGACCACCCGGAAGTCCCAGCCCGCGTCGTTGAGGACCGCCGTCTCCGGGCGCAGGGACAGTCCGCGGGAGGCGGCCGACTCCAGGGCGGCGGCGAGCACCTCGCGCGGGTCGGCGGCCGTCATGCGGAGGCCGTCCGGTCGTCGCCCGCGCCACCGTCTCCCGGGACGGACGCGCTCTCGCCGGAGCCGTCCGCGTGCCACCGCGCGGTGCCGGTCAGCGAGCCGCCCAGGACGTAGTCCTCGGGGATGTCGCGCAGGGTGCGCAGCGGCGAGCAGTAGATCCACAGGAACGACAGGGTCGTCGCGAGACCCGCGATCCACAAGGTGGTCCGGGCGCCCAGGAGTTGGCCGAGAAGTCCGCCGAGGACCGCGCCCAGCGGCAGGGTGCTCCACACCAGCAGCCGGTTGAAGGCGCTGACCCGGCCGAGCAGCCGGTCCGGGGTGATGGACTGGCGGAAGGTGACGACGATGACGTTGTAGACGACCATGCCCGCCGAGGAGACGAACAGGCCCACGCTGACCAGACAGAGCCGCCACCCGGTGTCCACCAGCGGCACCATCGTGAAGCCCGCGCCCGCCACCAGGGTGGCCGTCCAGATCGCCGGCCCGTGTCCCAGCCGGCGCGCCGCCCTGGCCGCCAGCACCCCGCCGAGCAGGCCGCCGATGCCCTCGAAGGTCAGCAGCAGACCGATGACGCCCGCGCTCAGGTCCAGGTCACGCGCGAGCAGGACCGGAATCATCGGAGTGCCCACGGCCCAGAAGAGGTTGAAGCATGCGGTGCTGACGGAGGTGCGCCGCAACAGGACGTCGCCCAGGACCGCGCGCAGTCCCTCGGCGGCGTCCTTCCGCCACGAGACGGGCTCCCCGTCGGCGTGGCCGGGCAGCGGCTCGCGCCCCCGCACCAGCAGCACACAGACCGCCGACCACAGATAGCCGCCGACCGACACCAGGACGGCCACCGGCGCGGCCAGCGCCTGCACCAGGGCGCCACCGAGCCCAGGGCCGGCGGCCTGGGCCACCGACTGGACCACCTGGAGCCGGGTGTTCGCGTCGATCAGCCGATCCCGGGGCACCAGTGAGGGTACGTAACTCGCGTACCCCACCTCGAAGAAGACGGTGAGCAGGCCGAACAGGAAGGCCACGGCGATGAGCTGGGCGGCCGTGAGCAGGCCGGTCCACCAGGCGATCGGGATCCACAGCAGCAGTGCGGCACGGGCGACGTCCGTGGCCAGCAGCAGCGGGCGCTTGCGCACCCGGTCCGCCCACACGCCGGCCGGGACGCTCGCCAGCAGGTAGGGCAGCGACTCGGCGGCCGACAGGGCCCCCACCTCCAGCGGCGAGGCGTCCAGACTGACCACCGCCACCAGGGGCAGGGCCAGCGTCAGGATCTGCGTGCCGAATTGACTGATGCTGTCCGCGAGAAAGATCTGACGGAAATCGCCCAGCCGCAGAATGCTGTCGGCCGGAATTTTTGGGCGCATGGCAGTAATAGTGCCATGGGAAACCCGACAGGTCACTAGTGCGTCGGCGCGAGGAGCGGGAAAGCGGCCGCCGCCGGGCGGGCCGGTCGGCCCCCGGCGGTCCCGGAGCCCCACCGGACGACCGAGAGCGCCCCAACCACCTGCCAAAACAGGTGCCTTGACGGGCGAGTGCCGGTGGCCGGGGGCAGGGGGCGGCCTTGTCACGTACTCGCGTTACTTGTGACCGTCACGCACTTGTTGATGTAATTGAGGCAGTCGCCACCGATTTCCTCCCCGCCGATCCGAGGCGCATTGTTGGTGCCTGGAATCGCCGTTCACCGATTTCCACGAGCCCTTATCCCGTGAGGTTTTCTTCGTGTCACGGACTCGAATTGAATTCAACGCATCGCGCCCTGTGGAGCCTCCGGTACTGGAGGAGTGGTACCGGCGCAGGCTCGGCCAGGCCGAGCGGGACATCAGCTCCAGCGGAGTACACCCCTACACCTACGCCGAACTGCGTCGGCTGACCGGACTTCAGGCGACCGGCCTCGACGGCATCCTCGTCGACGACAGCACCTCGCAGGGCTCGCCCGAGCTGCGCCGGGCCATCGCCGACCGCTACCTGCCCGGCGGAGCCGACCGCGTCATGGTCACCCACGGCTCCAGCGAGGCGATCGCCCTGACGCTGGAGACGCTGCTCGGGCCCGGCGACCGGGTGGTGCTGCCGGACATGCTCTACCACTCGCTCGCCCACTACCCGCGGGCGGCCGGCTGCGTCCTGCACCCCGTGCCGCTGGACGCGTTCACCGCCGCCGACACCGACCCGCGGGCCCTGGAGCGGGCGATCCCCGCGGACACCCGGGCGGTGATCGTCAACTTCCCGCACAACCCGACGGGTGCCACCCTCACCGACACCGCATACCGCAGGCTGCTCGACCGGGTCGAGCGGATCGGCGCGGTCCTGGTCTGGGACGCGGCGACGGCCGAGATGAGCTGGGACGAGCCGCCGCTGCCCGACCCCGGCACCCGCCACCCGCTGACCGTCAGCTACGGCACCTTCTCCAAGGCGTTCGGCCTGCCCGGCCTGCGCGTCGGGTGGTGCGCGGCGCCCGAGGAACTGATCGAGCGCAGTTTCACCGTGCGCGACCGCACCACCCTCTTCCTCTCGCCGCTGGTGGAGGCGGTGGCCACCGCCGCGATGCGCTCCGCGGACGCGCTGATCGCCCCCCGCCGGGCCGAGGCCCGCGCCAATCTGACCGTGCTGGAGAAGTGGGTCGCCGACCACCACGGTCTGGTCGCCTGGACGCCGCCGAGCGGAGGGGTCTGCTGTCTGCTGGAGCTGCCCGGCGTCACCGACTCCGAGCGGTTCTGCGTCGAACTCCTGGAGGAGTACGGCACCTTGCTGGTGCCGGGCACCGCCTTCGGCCGCGAGGGCGCCGTACGGCTGGGATTCGGCGGTGATCAAGGCGAGTTCACCGACGGCCTGGACACGCTCTCCGCCTTCCTGCGCGCCCGGGGCGGCCGGTGATGGCGGCCTCCGGCACGGCGGGCGGGGCCGATGCCCTGTCCCGGCTCTGGCACGAGGTGCGGGCCGCGCACGGCGACCGCCCCGCGCTCACCGACGGGCACCGCACCATGACGTACCGTCAGGTCGGCGCGGCCGCGCGGGCCGTGGCCGGCCGGCTGACCGCCGCCGGGGCCGGTCCCGGCCGGTACGTGATGCTCCACGGGCTGGCCCCGATGGACGCTGTCGTGGCCATGCTGGGGACGCTGGCCGCGGGCGCCGCCTTCGCCGTCCTGGAGGAGGGCCTTCCCGACGCCGCCCGCGCCGCCCGCTGCGCCCGCGTCGACGCGGTCCTCCTCGCCGGCCGCGGCTCCGCGCCGCACGGGACCGCCACCCCGCCCTGGACCGATCTGGGCCCCCAACTGGACGGCACGGCACCCGAGTCGGCGCCGGCCCCCGACGGCGGCCCGACCGCCGGCCTGTCCTCCGCGGCCCGGGGCGGCGGGGCGGCGTCCGACCGGCCCGCGTACGCCATGTTCACCTCCGGGTCCACCGGTGAGCCGAAGGCCGTCGGCATCGGGCGGGAGGCGCTGCACGGCTTCGCGCTGGCGGCGGCCGCCCGGCTGGGCCTCGGCCCCGGGGACCGGTGGCTCCAACTGGCCTCCCTCGGCTTCGACGTGGTCGTGGAGGAGGTGTTCCCCGTCCTCGCCCGCGGCGGGACCGTCGTCTGCCGTCCCGGCACCGGCGTACCGGACCCGGAGGAACTGCACGGCATGCTCGGCGCCCTCGGCGTGACCACCGTGGAGCTGTCCACCCAGTACTGGCGCGAGTACGCGCACTGGCTCGACGTCCGGGGCGAGACCACCCCCGCCCCGCTGCGCCGGGTGCTGGTCGGCGGCGAACGCATGGACCCCGACGACTGGCGGCGCTGGGAGCGTGCCGGACGCGCCGGGCTCGTGCACGTCTACGGGCTGACCGAGTGCACGGTCACCTCCACCATGTACGAGGGGCCGCTGCCGGACGACGCCCCCGAGGTGCCGATCGGCACCCCCCTCGCCAACGCCGAGGTCAGCGTGCGCGACTCCGCCCGCCGGCCGGTACCGGCCGGCACCGTCGGGGAGATCCACATCGGCGGGCCCTCACTGGCCCCCGGCTACCTCGGCGACCCGGAGCAGACCGCGCGGCGGTTCGTCACCGACCCGGAGCCGGGCGGCGGGCGGCTGTACGCCACCGGCGACCTCGGGCGGATCCTGCCCGACGGCGCCGTGGAGTTCCACGGCCGGGCGGACGACCAGATCAAGATCCGTGGTCACCGGCTCGAACCGGCCTCGGTGGAACGGCTGCTGACCGCCGACCCCGCGGTCGCCCAGGCCGTCGTCCTGCTGGACGCCCGGACCCGCGGTTCCCTGCTGGCCTGTCTGGTCCCGGCGGCCCCGGCCGCACCCGCGGACGGCGTGCTTCCGGTCACCGCCGGGCAACGCGCCCGGCTGCTCGCCAGGGTCACCGCCGAACTGCCCGGCTGGGCCGCGCCCCAACAGTTGTTCTGGACCGGGGCCCTGCCGAAGAACGACCACGGCAAGGTGGACCGCCGCGCGCTCGCCGCGACCCTCCTGACCGCGCAGGGGTCGCCCGCGGCGCAGGGGTCGCCCGCCGCGCAGGGGACCGCCGCGGCCGGGGGCGCCGCGACCGCGGACCCGGACCTCACCACCGGCGTGCCGGACGGTGGCGTCGGCGTCCCCGGCACGGACCCGGGCGGGCGGGAGACGCTCGACGCCGTGCTGCGGCACTTCCGGGTGCTGCTGGCCGACCCCGGGCTGGAGCCCGACGCCGACTTCTTCGCCAGCGGCGGCCAGTCGATTCTCGCCATGCGCCTGGTCACCGAACTCCGCGCCGACTTCCCCGAGACCGTCGGACTGCGGGCCACGACCGTCTTCGACCACCCGACACCCCGCCGGCTCGCCGAGTGGCTCTCCTCGGCACGGACCCGCCCCCGTGCGGTGCCGGCACCGTTTCCACCGGCCGTACGTAAGGACTGAACTGTCATGGACAAACCTTCCGAGGATCACGTCCTGCTGCTGACCCCGGACGAGGCGCGGCGGACGGCCGAGCTCACGATCCGCGCCGCGGAGCGCTACACCGGCGACGACGACCCGGCCCTCCTGCTCGACCTGCCTCGGATCGCCGCGGACCTCCCGGTGCGCACCCAGCGCTTCCTGCGCACCTTCGCCATCGACGAGCCCACCGGCTACTGCGTGGTCAGCGGGCACCTCTTCGACCAGGACCGCATCGGCCCCACCCCGGAGCACTGGCGGGGCCGCCCCCGCCCCAACCGGGAGTTCCCCGAAGAGGTACTCGTCCTGCTGTACGCGGCGCTGCTCGGCGAGCCGTTCGGCTGGACCACCCAGCAGGACGGCCGGCTGGTGCACGACATCTTCCCCGTCCGCAGCCACGAGAACGACCAGCTCGGCCTCGGCAGCAAGGAGCTCCTGACCTGGCACACCGAGGACGCCTTCCACCCGTACCGCGGCGACTACCTGGTGCTGGCCTCCCTGCGCAACCCCGACAAGGTCGCCACCACCGTGGGCTCGTACGCCGGCGGAGCGCTGTCCGACGACGACGTGGAGGTGCTGTTCGAGGAACGCTTCCACATCGCCCCCGACGAGTCGCACCTGCCCAAGAACAACTCCGCCTCCTCCGGCGGCGACGCCGAGCGGTTCGCCACCATCGAGCGGCTGATCCACGAACGCCGCCCGGTGGCCGCCCTGTTCGGCTCACGCCAGGAGCCGTACCTGCGGCTGGACCCGTACTTCATGGAGGTCCCCGAGGACGACCCGGAGGCCCGCCGCGCCCTCGACAACCTGATCGCGGTCGTCGACTCCGGGCTGCGCGAGGTCGCTCTGGAGCAGGGCGACTGCCTGGTCGTCAACAACCACCGCGTGGTCCACGGCCGGGTGCCCTTCACCGCTCGCTACGACGGCACCGACCGCTGGCTCAAGCGCATCAACGTCACCCATGACCTGCGCCGTTCCCGCACCATGCGGGCGAGCGCAGGCAGCCGCCTGATCGGCTGAGGCGGCCATGGCGGACCTGCCGACCCTCACGGTCACCAGCCTGGAGCGGGCACCGGAGCTGGAGCCGGCCGTCGACCGGCTGATCACCGGCAACATGCCCGCGTTCATGAGCTGGGAGTCGCCCGGCAACTGGCGCTGGCACCGGCTCTACGACACCTACCCCGCCCACCAGCTCTGCGTCCTGGACGAGGAAGGCAAGCTGGTGGCCGCCGCCAACGGCCTGCCGGTCCCCTGGGACGGCACGGTCGACGGGCTCCCGGAGGGCTCCGACGACGTGCTTGTCTCCGCGTTCGACGGACCCGCCGCCCGCCCGGACGCGCTGTGCATGCTCTCGGTGAGCGTCTCCGCCCGGCTGCGCGGCAGCGGCCTCGCCGAGCGGCTGCTGACCCGGGCCGGGGACGAGGCACGGGCCGCGGGCCTGCGCGGCGTCGTCATCCCGGTCCGCCCCACCCGCAAGGCCCGGTACCCACTCGTCCCGATGGCCGACTACGCCCGCTGGCGGCGTCCGGACGGCACACCGTTCGATCCCTGGCTGGCCACCCACGCCGCGCTGGGCGCCGAACTGCTCGCCCCCTGCGACCGCTCGCTGGTGATCAGCCAGCCCGCCGCCCGCTGGGAGGAGATCGCCGGACACCCGCTGCCCGGCCCCGCCCGCCACCTGGTACCGGGCGCCCTCGCCCCGCTGGAGGTCTCCGCGGACGGCGAGGGCGTCTACGCGGAGCCCAACTTCTGGGTGTTCCACCCGGCCACCTGACCCGCCGCACCTCCCATGCCCACACCCGAGGAACGACCACACCCGAGGAGTCGCCCATGCCACCGCTGCGACTGGCCGTCGTCGGCTGCGGAGCCGCCGCCAGGTCCTGTCACCTGACCGCGCTGCCGCACGTCCCGCAGATCCGGCTCACCGCCCTGATCGACCCGGACCCCGAGCAGGCCCGTGCCGCCCTCCAGTGGTATGCGGACCAGGGCGGCACCGCCGAGGACGTGCTGATCGCGCGCACGGTGGAGGAGGCCGCCGACGCCTTCGACGCCGCCGTGGTCGCCGTACCGCACACCGCGCACGCCGCCGTCGCCGGCGACCTGCTCGCCCGGGGCAGGCACGTGCTGCTGGAGAAGCCGATGGCGACCTCCGCCGCGGACGCCGAGGCCCTCGCCGCCGCCGCGGCCGCCGCCCCGGACACCCGCCTGCTGATGGCCCACCCCCGGCGGCTGTTCCCCGCCAACGCCTGGGTGCGCGAGCTCATCCGGAACGGCGACCTGGGCACCGTCACCCGGGTCCGCTGGACCGAGGGCCACCCCTACAGCTGGGAGCCGGTCTCCTGGTCGATGTTCGACCGCGCCCTCGCCGGCGGCGGCGTCCTCACCGACACGGCCTCCCACGTCTTCGACATCCTGCTGTGGTGGCTCGGCCCGGACGTCGAGGTGGTCGACTACGTCGACGACAGCCTCGGCGGGGTCGAGGCCGACGCCGTCGCCACCCTGCGCATCGGGGGAGTGGAGACCGTGCTGGAGCTGAGCCGGGTGCGCGCCCTCGGCATCAGCTGCGTCGTCACCGGTACTGCCGCCGAGGTGAGCGTCGGCACCGACTTCCCGGCCGGCGAGTGCACCCTGATCACCGCCTCCGGCGAGGAACTGCACCGCGGCGACGTGAGCGCCGTGCCGCCCGCCCAGGACGAATGGGACGACCTCTTCGTCGAGCAGCTCCGCAACTTCGCCGACGTGTGCTCCGGCGCGGACGTGGCGCCGCACGCCACCGCCGAGGACGGCCTGCGGGTCGCCCGGCTGATCGAGCAGTGCTACACGGGGCCGGCACGACGTCCGCTGGCCCAGCCCTGGCTGACCGGGACGACGTCGAGGAGCGCGGCATGAACGACTTCGCGGGCAGGCGCGTCGCGGTCACCGGCGCCAGCGGGTTCATCGGCGGACGGGTGGTGGAGCGGCTGGTGCTGGGCACCGGGGCCGAGGTCCGGGCCCTGGTGCGCGGCTACGGCCGGGCCGCCCGGCTCTCCGTGCTGCCGCAGGAGCGGCTCACCTTCCGGGCCGTCGACCTGGACGCCCCGGGGACCCTGCGCAAGGCCCTGGACGGCTGCGACCTGGTCGTGCACTGCGCGTTCGGGTCGCAGGGCGAGGTCGACGCCCGCTGGCGCACCACCGTCGACGGGACCGCGAACCTGCTCCACGCGGCCAAACTCGCCGGCGCCGAGCGGCTGGTGCACCTCAGCACCGTCGACGTGTACGACACCTCCGGCCTGACGCGCTTCGACGAGACCGCCCCGGCGCTCGGCGAGGACGCCGACGACCGCGAGTACGAGCAGCAGAAGGCCGCCGCCGAGCGGCTGGTGCTCGCCGCGCACGGCGACGGCCCCGAGACCGTCGTGCTCCAGCCCGGCGTGGTCTACGGCCCCTGGGGCGGACAATGGACCGTCGCCCAGCTGACCCGCCCGGCCGAGGAGTTCGAGGAGCTGCCGGTGACCGGTGCGGGCGGCGCCTGCAACGCGGTGTACGTGGACGACGTCGTGGACGCCGTGCTGGCGGCGCTCGCCGAACCCGCCGCGGCGGGGCGGAAGTTCCTCGTGGGCGGGCCCGACGAGCCCGGCTGGGGCGAGTTCTTCGACCGGCTGCGCGGCATCCGCGGCCTGCCCGCCCCGGCCGGCGCTCCGGCCGGCGGGGCCGTGCCCGACTGGGAGCAGGCGCTCTACGCCAGCCCCGCCCGCGTGGACGCCGCACTCGCCGCACGCCTCCTGGCCGCGCCCCGGACCACCCTGGACGAGGGCATGACGCGCACCGCGCAGTGGGCGCGCTGGGCCGGGTACGGGGCACCGGGCGGTGTCGGCCGGTGACCCGGGTCCTGGTGATCGCCCCGCACCCCGACGACGAGGTCATCGGCTGCGGCGGCTCCATCGCCAAGCTGGCCCAGTCCGGCGCCGAGGTCACCGTGGTCATCGTCATCCGCCGCGAACGCGGGCTTGCCGACCGGGAGGTCGGGGACGAGGAGTTCGCGGCGGAGACCACCGACGCCTGCCGGGTGCTCGGCGTCAAGCGGTGCATCACGCTGGACGAGCCGTCCCGTGACTTCGCCGCCGACCGGCGGCTGCACCTCGCCGTCGTCAAGGTGCTGCGCGAGGTCCGCCCGGACCGGGTGTACCTGCCGCACCGGGACGACGGGGACGTGGAGCACCGGGCCGTGCACCGGCTCGGCCTGGAGTCGCTGTGGATGGCGGAGTCCGACTTCTTCGAGGAGGCCGGGCCGCCCGCGCCGCCGCCGTCCCTGGTGCTCGGCTACGAGGTGTGGGCCCCGCTCGGCGAGGCCCAGTACACCGAGGACGTCACCGACCAGATCGAGCTGAAGGTCGAGGCCATGCGCTGCTACCGCTCCCAGCTGCGGCACGCCGCCTGGGACGAGGCGGTGCGCGGGCTGGCGTCCTACCGGGCCGTCACCAGCGCGGGCCACGGCCACAGCGAGGCCTTCGAGGTGATCCGGATGGCCGGCGCCCGGCCCTGAACAAGCCGGACCGGGGGCCGGCCGTGCGGCCCCCGGTCCTTGCCCGCCGGGCGGCTCAGTCCGCCCGCAGCACGTCCCCGATCGCCGTGTCCGGAGCAGTCAGAAACCTGTGCACCAAGGAGGTGAACTCATGAGCGAGCTCCCGAACGCTCTCCTCGCCGAAGACGTCCGCCGGGAAGAGCACCGTGAAGTCGACTCCGCTGTCGTCGACCGAGGCGAACAGCTCCAGGCTCTCGATCTGGTGCTGGTCGCCGGGCACCTCGGTCGGCTCCACCGACAGCCCTCCGGCCTCGCGGTTGCCGCCGCTCCAGCCGCCGGGCGCCACGTCGAAGAAGGTGCACGGCCGCTCCAGCAGCCGGCCCAGGTGGTGCGGGGCGAGGGAGGAGGTCACCTCGGGCGCCGGCACCTGGCCGAGGCGCTGGGTCTCCAGCACCGCCGAACGGACCGTGCGGCTCAGCTCCTTGAAGGTCAGGGACGGGTTGATCCGCACCCGGACCGTCGCGTAGGTGGACAGGAAGGCCACCAGGTCCAGCAGGTGCTCCTCGGTGCGCCGGGTCACCGGGATCAGCGCCGCGAGGTCGCTGCGCCCGCTGCGGGCGTGCAGCGCGCAGAGGTAGGCGGTGAACAGCACCACGAACGGGGTGGTGCGGGCCGACCGGCAGTACTCCGTGAGCAGCGCGCAGGTCTCCGGCGTCAGCGAGCCGTCGAACGTGCCGACCGCGTAACGGTCGTTGGTCTCGCGCAGCATCCCGGGCAGGTACACCGGCGCGTTGGTGCCGATGCCGTCCAGCAGCTCCGCGAAGCGGGCGATCATCTGCCGGGGGTTCGGGTCGCGGGCCAGCCACTCCGCCTCCCAGCGGACGAAGTCCGCGTACGTGAAGCGCTGTTCGGGCAGCTTGGCCTCGCGGCCCTCGACAGCCGCGGCGTACAGCTCCCACAGTTCGTTCACCAGGATCTCGAACGACTGCCCGTCCACCACCAGATGGTCGACGGCGAGGCCCAGCAGGTGGTCCTGCTCGCCCAGGCGGTAGACGACGCCGCT
Organism: Streptomyces sp. NPDC006655; assembly: GCF_040703965.1. Classification (NCBI taxonomy): domain Bacteria; kingdom Bacillati; phylum Actinomycetota; class Actinomycetes; order Kitasatosporales; family Streptomycetaceae; genus Streptomyces; species Streptomyces sp. NPDC006655. The sequence continues at coordinate 12,881 of NZ_JBEYJU010000080.1, forward strand.
CATGAGCAGCCCGCCGTCCAGGTCCAGGTTCCGGCTCAGGAAGGCGCCGGCCAGGCGCAGCGCCTCGTCCGCCCGCTCGTCCTCGGGCAGCCCGGTCAGGTCCACGCGCTCGGGCGTGAAGGGGCGGGCCTCGCGGATCTCCTGCCGCCCGGTCCTGCCCCGGTCGGGGAAGGCCGCGCGCAGCGCCTCGTGGCGGGCGACGAGCGCGGTCAGCGCCGCGTCCAGGGCGTCCGTGTCGAGGGGGCCGGTCAGCCGGAAGCCCCGGCCGAACATGCGGACCTCCACCCCGAGGTCGTGCTTCTCGACCCACTCCTGGATCGCCAGGCGGTCCCTCTGGTCGGACAGCAGCGGAAGCCCTTCGGGACGGCTTCCCTCGTTCGCGGTGCGCATGCGAATTCTCCCTCCGGAAACGAAAAGGAAATGGCGGGCCTTGAAGCGCCCGGCACGGAAATCGAGACTACTGAATGGGGCGGTCGTGATGCAATATGAAGCACGCGGAGATTTCTTCGGTGAGTATGCCGATGTTTATGCCGAGGCACCCTACAATGATTTCACGGAGGAAGTGTCGAAAAAACTCCCCGACCTGATTTCCCATTACCGGGCGGCCGGCGGCTCGCTGCTCGACCTGGGCTGCGGCACCGGCACGCTGCTGATCGCGCTGGCCGGCTCCTTCGGCCGGCTCACCGGCGTCGACCAGTCGCCCGACATGCTGCGGCACGCCGGCGAGGCCGCCCGCCGGGCCGGGGTGGACGTCGACCTGGTCCGCGGCGACCTGCGCGACTACCGCGGCGACCGGCGCCACTCCGTGGTCACCTGCACCTACAACACCGTCAACTACCTGGTCGGCGAGGGCGACCTGGAGCTCGCCGCCCGCACCCTGCGGGCCGCCACCGAGGACGGCGGCCTCGCCGTGCTCGACGCGCACCCCGTCTGGTTCGTCCAACGGGCCTGGGCCGGACAGGTGTTCGTGGAGCAGAACACCGAGGACATCCTGGAGGTCTGGGAGAACCCCTACGACGCCGCGACCGGCCGGGTGGACACCACGGTCACCGTCGTGCGCCGGACCCCCGAGGGCGGCTGGCACCGCGTCCACGAGACCCATCCGCAGCGCGGCCACGACCCGGCCGCGGTCACCGGCGCCCTGCTCGCGGCCGGCTTCACCAGCGTGGACACGTACGCCGGGCTCGACCGCGAGCCGGTGCGCGAGGACACCCGGCGCGTCTGGTACGTGGCCAGGTGACCGACACCCTCCTGATATGCGGGATCGGCTCCGGAATGGACCGGTCGCTCGCCCGCGTGAAAGAAATGGGAGTGCGCGTCCTGGTCGTCACGGACCGCATCACCGAACGCGTCCGGAGAAGCGCCGACATATATCTGGAGGCGGACCCCGACGATTTCACCGGTGTCCTGTCGGTAATTCGCGCGGAGCGGCCGGGAAGAATATCCGGCGTCATGACGCTCGGATACGACAATCCACCGGTCGTGGCCCGGCTGGCCGCCGAGCTGGGCTGCCCCGGCGTGCCCGTCGAGGTGGCCGACCTGTGCACCCTGAAGGACCGCCGGATCGCCGCCCTGGACCGGGCCGGGCTGCCCGTGCCCCGGTTCGCCGTCGCCACCACCGCCGACGCCGCCCTCGCCGCGCTGGACCGGGTCGGGCTGCCCGCCGTCGTCAAGCCGAGCGACCGCACCGGCTCCCTGGGCGTCGCCAAGCTGGACGCCCCCGGCACCGCGCGGGAACCCGTCGAGCGGGCCCTCGCCCTCAGCCCGACCGGACGGGTCGTCGTGGAGGAGTACCTGACCGGCACCGAGCACACCGTGGCCGGGTTCGCCGTCGACGGCAGGCTCCGCGTCACCGGGTTCGCCGACCGCGAGTACGGCGAGAAGGAGCGCTTCTTCCCGCACTTCTTCGAGGGCGGGGACACCCTGCCCTCCGTCCTGGACGAGGCACAGCGCGCCGAGGTGGTGCGCACCGTCCAGCGGGGCGTCGACGCGCTCGGACTGACCACCGCCGTCGTCAACACCGACATCCTGCGCACCCCCGACGGGCGGGTGTACCTGCTGGAGATCACCTGCCGGCTGACCGGTGCCCGCATCGCCACCGAGATCATGCCGCTCGCCACCGGTGTCGACCCGCTGCCCAACGCCGTCCGCCTCGCCCTGGGCCGCCCGCTCGCCCAGGAGGAACTGCGCCCCACCCGCGACCGGGCGGTCGTCCAGCGCTACCTGCCCGCGGACGGCGGCACCGTCGAATGGGTCGGCGACCTGGCCGAACTCGCCCGCACCCCCGGCGTCCACGACGTCTTCTGGGGCCTGGACCTCGCCCCCGGCACCGTCCTGCCGCCCTACCGGGGCGGCGACGAGGTGCTGGCCGGTGCGATCACCAGCGGCCCCGACACCGCCGCCGCCGAAGCCCTCGCCACCCGGGTGCTGTCCCGCCTCCCGCTGCGCCTCAGCGACCGCCGCCCCGCCGCACCCGCCCCCGTCCCCTGACCGCGCTCCATCCTCCGACAGCTCCACCCTCCGACAAGGGAACGCCGATGACCACCACCGCGTACGACCACTGGTCCGACACCTACGAACTGTTCGAGGGCGCCATGGCCGAGGACACCTGGCGCCTGGGCATCGGGGCCGAACTGGCCAAGCTGGCCGCCCCCGGCCCCGTCCGCATCCTCGACCTCGGCGCCGGCACCGGCATGGGCAGCCGGGTGCTGGCCGACCTGGTCCCGCAGGGCGAGGTCACCTCGCTGGACCGCTCGGCGGCCATGCTGGAGCACGGCGGCATACCGCCCGAGCTGCGCATCGTCGGCGACATGGCACGCTTCACCGTCGAGCCCGACGCTTACGACTTCGTGGTCTCCGGCTTCGACGCCCTCAACTACCTGACCGCCGCCGACCTCGCCGAGTGCCTGGGCAACGCGGCCGCGGCCCTGCGCCCCGGCGGCCACCTCGTCTTCGACTACTCCTCCCGCAAGGTCCTCCAGGAGGACTGGCGGAACCTGGAGCACGAGGAGACCCGCGACGGCGTCCGGCTGCACCGCACCCACCGCTGGGACCCCGTGCTGGCCCGCAGCCGGTCGGTGCTCTCCCTGTACGGGGCGGACGGCCTGCTCTGGCGTGAGACCCATGTGCAGTACGTCGTCGACCCGTTCACCATGGAGGAACTCGGCCGGACGGCGGGCCTGCGCACGGTCCGGGTCCGCGACATCGACGGCGACGGCTTCACCCCCGGTCACACCACGCACGTCTACGTGCTGCGCAAGGACGAGCAGGGCGTCGTCCCGAGCGCCGGGGAGCAGGCATGACCGCCGCCGAGGCCGCCCCGGACGAGGAGCGCACCGAACGGGTGCTGGCGAGCACCAGCGTGGTCATCGCGCTCCGCGACGACCTGCGCATCCTGGACTGCATCGACTCGGTCGACGAGGACGTGGAGATCGTGCTGGCGCTCAACGGCGCCACCGACGAGATCCGCCGGGTGCTGCGCGAGCACCCGAGGCCGCTGACCGTCACCGAGATACCCGACGCGGGCAACCTCGGCGCCGCCTACAACGCGGGCGCCGAGGCGGCGAGCGGGCGCTATCTGCTGCTGATGGACTCCGACTGCACCTTCGCCCCCGGCGTGGTCCGCATGATGGCCGCAGCCGTCGCCACCGACCCGGTGGTCAAGGGCCAGGTGGTGTACGGCGAGTCCGGCAGCCTGATGAGCCGGCTCACCGCCCGGGTGCGCGAGTACGACGAGGGCGAGTACGTCAGCGCCCTGTCCCCGCCGCTCATCTACGACCGGGCGATCGTCGAGCACATCGGCGGCTACCACTTCGACGGCCTGATCCACTGGTGCGAGGACCGGGAGTTCGACTTCCGTCTCCAGCTGGCCGGCATCCCCGTCCGGCACGTCCCCGAGGCCCGCATCTTCCACGACGCCCAGGTCGGCCTCCAGAACATGCGCAGCTACTTCCGCTACGGCGTCGGCGAGGGCATCGCCCAGGAGACCGGTGTCTTCACCACCCCCGCCGTGCCCGTGCTGTGGCGGCTGTACGAGGCGTCCCGGACGCTCGCCGGGTGCGCCCGCCACAAGGGGATCGGGGCCGCCGCCTACTACGCCCTGCTGAAGGCGGCCTTCCACACCGGCACCCTCTACCACCTGGTACGCGACCCCTACGGCGTGCGGCCCCGCTACCCGGCGACCGCCGCCCGCACCAGGATGCTGCGCGCGATCCCGCAGCACTGCACCGAGCTCACGCCCGCCCAGCGCGAGCGGCTGCGCCGGGCGCATCTGCGGGCCGGCCGGCGGATCGTCCCGCTCACCGACCTCACCGTGTTCCGGCGCGACGGCGATCCGAGGCCCGAGCCGTCGCCTCAGGCCGCGTCGTGAGCGTCGGGGAGACCGGGGCAGACCGGGAGCAGCAGCCGCGACGGCCGGCCCGGCCCGTGGTGGACCCGGTTGACGGCCGTGGCCACCGGGGCGTCCGCCAGGGTCAGCGGGGTGCCGCCGGTGTTCGGATTGGGGTCGAACCGCGGGAAGTTGCTGCTGGAGACCTCCAGCCGGACCCGGTGGCCGGGCCGGAAGACGTGCACGACGGTCCCCGCCGCCACCGGCAGCGCGTGGACCGTGTCCGGGACCGGCGGACGCACCCCGTCCAGCCGGGCCCGGTGCCCGGTCCGGACGACGCCGTCGCAGAGGATCTCCGCGCGGCCGTCCGGATGCACGTCGACCAGCTTGGCGGTGAAGTCGGTGTCCGGCGCGGACGAGGAGACGTACAGCTCGGCGACCACCTCCCCGGACACCGTCAGGGGCGCGTCCAGCCGGGGGCCGGTGTAGCAGAGCACGTCCGGGCGGTCCTCCACCGCGCGCTGGTCCAGGGGGCCGCAGTCGGCACCGACGAGCATGCCGGTCATGCAGGTGGCTCCGCCGGCGGTCGGGACGGGGTCGCGGGGGTCGTAGCGGTAGACGTCCGTGACCTCGCGGCGGGGCGGAGCGTGGTGCAGCACGCCCGAGCCGTGCCGGGTACGGGCGTCGCCGTCGCTGTCCAGGTGCAGCGCGAGCGGGACGCTGTCCGCGCCCGGCGGACCGGCGGGGGCGATCCAGCGGTCCGCCCCGCCGGCGAACACCTCCACCGGCGGGCCCGCTTGCTCCGTCCCGCCCTTCAGGTGCCGGTCGAAGAAGGCGAGATGGGCCGCCGTCATGTCGAACTCCGCCTCGTCGGCGGCGAGTCCGTAGCGCCGCTCGGGGAAGACACCGCCGGTCACGCAGTGCGACCAGGGGCCGATCAGCAGGCGGTCGTCCGGCCGGGGCGACGGTGTCCGCAGGGTGCCCGGCAGGAAGATGTCGTACCAGCCGCCGACCACCAGCGCCGGGGGCCGTCGCCCGTCCGGGGCGGCGGCCAGCCCGCGCCAGTGGGCGTCGGGCCCGGGGTGCTCCAGCCACTCGCGGTAGTAGGGAGCGAGCCGGTCCAGCAGGGGCAGCGCCCGCCAGGGCGCCCGGTAGAGCTCGTCGATGCCGTCCAGCGCCTCGGCCACGGCGCGGACGTCCGCGGCGGTGCCGCCGGCCCGCTCCACCTGCCCGTGCAGCAGGTCGCCGAGCACCCAGTGCAGACAGAACCCGAGCTGGAAGGCGCCGCCCAGGTACGTCCAGCCCTCGTAGGGGGCGGCGGCGGCGACGTGCGGGGCGAGGGCCCGCAGCGCGGGCGGCGCGGCGGCCGCCGCGTGCCACTGCGCGGCACCCTCGTAGGACCGCCCGATCATGCCGACGGTCCCGTCGCACCAGTCCTGGTCTGCGGCCCACCCGACGGTGTCCCGGCCGTCCGCGGCGTCGTCGGCGAACGGCCGGAAGACACCGCCGGACGCGTACCGGCCGCGCACGTCCTGCACCACGAGGCAGTACCCGGCCTCCACCAGCCGCATCCAGTCCAGGGAGCGGCCCCCCGCCGAGGACCCCTTGCCGTACGGGGTCCGCTGGAGGAGGGCCGGCAGCGGGCGGGAGGTGTCCGGGCGGTACACGTCCGCCCGCAGCACCACGCCGTCGCTCATGGGGACGGGCACGTCCCGGTCGATCACGAGTCGCACGGGCGTCTCCTCTCAGTCCCCGGACCGGGCGTAGGTGGGGTAGTGCAGGACCTCGCCGCCGAACCCGAGCTTGAACCGGTTGATCCCGGCCGTCTTCCCGTCCACCTCACCGGTGGATATGCCGCTCAGGTCGAAATGCTCAAGCCCCTCGGCAGCCGCCCGCCTGATGGTCTGGAAATGCACGAAGTTCATCGAGCCGTCGACGCGGTGTTCCGGGTGCGTGGCCACAAAACGCGCCTCCAGCGAATTCCGGTTCCGGAAGCATATGGAACCGGCCGCCACCCGGCCCTCGTGCAGCGCGGTGAAAAGGTGGACCGACGGATGCTCCAGCAGATCGTGCAGCAGATCGAGGGGGGCGAGGTCGGGTGAGTCCGCGCGGATCATCGCCGGTGCGTAGAAGTCGTAGAACTCGTCGATCCGGCCGGGGTCGTCGGCGAATTCCAGACCGCTGCGCAGCGCCCGGCGCACCCGGCTGCGGGTGCTCGGACGCATCCGGGCGAGGATCGCCTCGTCCCCGCCGCCGGTGGGCACGAGACCGGTGGCGTAGCGGGGGGCGGGCCGGTACCCGGCTGCCGCCAGCACCTCGGGGAAGTCCCACTCCGGAAGCAGTACCAAGGTGGCGGGGCCCAGCTGGGAAACCCCCGTGAGCAGGGCGGACAGCAGTTCGGGGTCCGGGTGTCCGGCCGGTCCCTTCCACATGAACCAGCCGTCCTGACCGCCGTCCTCCAGCAGGGCCGCGGCCCACCGGCCGCCGGGACGGCCCGCGCGCAGCAGGCGTACGTGATCGCCGCGCCCCGACAGCAGCCGGAACCGGCCGGCGCTCTGGTGGAAGTCCTCGGCCGGGACGTCCGCCTCGTCGGGAACGTCGGCGGTGCTTTCCGGATGCATGATCAGACGAAGCACGGCGTGCCCTTTCTTCTGGTTTCTCGCGCGTGGAAATCGGAAAGTGTCCAGCGGTTTTCGAGGCATGCAGAAAAACGGGAGACTGGGAAGAGTCGACCGGGCTGACCGGGCGCTTTACGTCCGGTGCGGTCTCGGAGAAGGAAAGAGGCCGGCGCCTATTTCTTCGGCGCGGTATCGCTGCTAATTTCTAGCGCACCGGTCGTCGTCCGTCAATTACCGGGCCCACGGCCCGTTCGAAGGGAATGACTTGCCATGCGAATTCTCGGTGTGAATGGCTGGCCGGGCGCGAGCCACGACGGGTCCGCCTGCCTCCTGGTCGACGGGAAGGTGGTGGCGTTCGCCGAGGAGGAACGCTTCACCCGGCACAAGCACGGCTACGGCGAGGCCCCGCTGCACGCCGCCGCCTTCTGCCTCCAGGAGGGCGGCCTCGCCCTGGAGGACATCGACGTCGTCGCCCACGGCTGGGACATGCCCTCGCTGCTCACCCGGCGCGGCCTGGACTGGTTCCCCGACAGCGCGCGGGCCCTGGACTTCCTGTTCCCGCGCGCGTACTTCCCCCGCGACCGCGACCCCGAGCTGGTCTTCGTCCCGCACCACACCGCCCACGCGGCCAGCGCCTACTACTTCTCCGGCCGTGACCAGGGCGCCGTCCTGGTCCTCGACGGCCAGGGCGAGTGCGAGAGCGCCACGCTCGCCTCGGCCGTCGGCGGCGAGCTGAAGGTCCTGGAGGCCGTCCCGCCCGGCTGGTCCCTCGGTTACTTCTATGCCGCCGTCTGCGAGTACGCGGGCCTCGGCGCCGACGCCGCGGGCAAGGCCATGGGCCTCGCCCCCTACGGCACTCCCGGCGACCTGACCTTCGGCGGCGGCCTCAGCTTCCTCGACGACGGCTACGCGGTCGGACCGGTGCCGCGCAGCCTGCTGTCCACCGGCAGTACCGACGAGGAGGCGGACACCCTGCGGCTGTGGCTCGCCCACCTGGAGAAGACCAGCGCGCTGCCGCCCAACCGCACCAGCCGCCACTACGACCGGGAGCGCGGCCGCTACGTCCGGCGCACCGAACGCGACCCCTACGACTACCGGGACCTCGCGGCCACCGCCCAGGAGGCCCTGGAGCGCTCGGTCGTCGCCATGGCCCGCCGGCTGCTGCGCGAGACCGGCCAGGACACCCTGATGGTGGCCGGCGGCGTCGGCTTCAACGCCACCCTCAACGGCAAGCTCGCCCGACTGCCCGAGGTGCGCGACCTGTTCGTGCAGCCGCTCGCCGGCGACCAGGGCGTCAGCCTCGGCGCGGCCGGCTGGGTGGCCGCCCAGCACGGCGAGACCATCACGCCGATGACCGGCACCCTCGCCTGGGGCGAGCAGTGGGACGCCGACGCCGTCCGCCGGGTGCTGCACAAGCAGGGCGTCCGCCACACCGAGCACGAGGACATAGCCGACGCGGTGGCCGGGCTGCTGGGCCGCGGGCAGATCGTCGGCTGGCACCAGGGACGCGGCGAGGGCGGCCCCCGGGCCCTGGGCCACCGCTCCATCGTGACCGCGCCGTTCCCGGTGGCCAAACGCGACCGCATCAACCTCACGGTCAAGGACCGCGAGTGGTGGCGGCCGTTCGCGCCCAGCATGCGGCTGGAGGAGGCCCCCACGCTGCTCGGCGACGGCACACCGCTGCCCTACATGATCGTCACCACCCCGGTGCCCGACGCCGGACGGGCCGCGATGCCCGCCGTGATCCACGTCGACGGCACCACCCGCCCGCAGACCGTCACCGCCGAGGACGACCCGCTCTACCACCGGCTGCTGGGCCGGGTCGCCGAGCACACCGGACACGCCGTCGTGCTCAACACGTCGTTCAACGGCCGCGACGAGCCGGTCGTGTGGACCCCCTCCGACGCCCTCGCCACCTTCGCCCGCAGCCCGCTGGACGCGCTGGCCCTCGGCCCGTTCCTGATCCGCCGCACCGACTGAACCCCGGCTCCGCACGCACCGACCGCCCTGTCCGCCGGACGCCTTCGTGCTAGCGTCCTTCCATGCCTTATTAGGTCCGCATGCCCCAGCCGCCGTCCTCCGGCCCCTTCCGCGTCGGCCTGGTGTACCTGTACACCGGCCTGACCGAACTCCTCCCGCTGCACGCCGTCTACGCCCTGCTGATGACCTCGCACGGGGTCTCCACGGGAGAACTGTCGGTTCTCTTCGCGGTGTGGACGGTGACCACCTTCGTCTGCGAGGTGCCCTCCGGGGCCCTGGCCGACCGCTTCCCCCGCCACCGCGTGCTGGCCGCCGCGGCGCTCGCGCAGTGCACCGGGTTCGCCCTGTGGACCGCGCTGCCCTCGCTCGGCTCGTTCGCGGCCGGATTCGTCCTGTGGGGTGCGGGCACCGCCCTCACCTCCGGGACGCTCCAGTCCCTGCTCTACGACGGCCTCGCCGCCGAGGGCCGGGCCGGCCAGTACGCCCGGGTCAGCAGCCGGGTGGCCGCCGTCCAGGCGTGCTCGGTGGCGGCCAGCTCCCTGGCCGCCACCCCGCTTGTCCTGCTCGGCGGCTACCCCGCCACCGGCTGGGTGTCCGTCCTGCTCACCCTGCTCGCCGTCCCCACCGCCCTGGGCCTGGGCCGCCGGGCCCCCGGCCCGGAACCGGCCGCCGTACCAAAACCGGCCCACGTGCCAATACCGGCCCCCGTGCCGGAACCGGAGCCCGAACCGCAGGGCTACCTGGCCGTGTTGCGCGCCGGGCTCGCCGAGGCCGGCGGCACCCCGCGGGTGCGTTCCGCCGTCCTGCTGGCCGCGGCCCTCACCGGCCTCGGCGTGGTGGACGAGTACCTTCCGGTGCTCGCCCGCGAGGCCGGCACGCCCGCCGCGGCCGTACCGCTGCTCCTGCTGCTGCCGTGGGCGGCGATGGCGGCGGGCGGCTTCGCCGGCGGACGCCTGGCCGGCGCCGGCGACCGCCTGCTGGCGGTGCTGCTCGGCGCGGGCGGCGCGGCCCTCGCCGCCGGAGCGCTCACCGGCCGCCCGGCCGGGTTCCTCGGCATCGCCGCGTTCTACTGGGTGCTGCGGCTGGCCCAGATCGTCGCCGACACCCGGCTCCAGCACGCCATCTCCGGACCCGCGCGGGCCACGGTCACCTCGGTCGCCGGACTCGGCGCCCAGGCCGTCGCCCTCGCCGTCTTCCTGACCCTCGGCCTCGCGGCCCGCTGGGCCTCCGCGGCCGTGCTGGTCGCCCTCACCGCCGTACCGGTGCTGCTGCTGGCCGTCCGGCTGGCCCTGCGACCGGACCCCGCGCACCACGTCCCCCCACCGCAGCCCGACGAGCCCCCGCCTTCGGCACGGACCGGCGCCGTCGAACGACACCCATGAAGGAGAGCGACGCATGACAACGAACACGGCCGACGCCGTCGTGGAGAGCCTGGCCGACGACGTACGGCAGGCCCTCGGCCTCGACCCCGGGGAACCGCTCGACACCTCGTTCGCGGCCATGGGCGGCAGCTCCCTGGACGCCGCCCAGCTCACCCTGCGGATGCGCCGCGCCCACGGACTGGACGTCGGGGCCCACGAACTGCTCAACGCCTCCAGCGTGCGGCACCTCCTGGACGACCTCGCCGACCGTCCCCGCACCGACCCGGCCGCCGGCCCCGCCGAGGCCGCCCCCGCCGACCGGGCACCGCTCACCTGGCAGCAGCGGGTGATCTGGTACCAGTCCCTGCTCGACCCGGACTCCTCCCGCTACGTCTTCCACGCCCTGTTCCACTTCACCGAGGTGCCCCGCCCCGCCGCCCTGCGCGGGCTGCTGCGCGGCCTGCTGCGCCGCCATCCGGTGCTGCGCACCCGGCTGGTCTTCGACGACGGCGAACCCTGGCAGGTGGTGCCCCCCGCCGACGTCACCGACGCCGAGACCGACCTCACCGTCGTGGACCTCCCGGACGCGAACGTCTCCCCGGAGGAACTCGTCCGCGTCAGCGGCGCCGACCGCCCCTTCGACCTGCGGACCGGCCCGCTGCTGCGCTGGGTGCTGGCCCGGTTCCCCGACGGCCGCGCCGTGCTGGTGCACACCGAGCACCACCTGATCCACGACGGCAAGTCCTTCGTCGCCCTGCTCGGCAGCCTCCACGAGGACACCGGCACACCCGACACCCGCTACTTCGGCTACGCCGCCGCCCAGACCCCGGCCGACCCGGCCGAGGTCCGCCAGGTCGCCGAGCGCGCCGCGAAGGCCGCCGGCCGCATCCTGGACGGCGGCCTCCCCACCACCGGCCGGGACACCTTCCTGCGGCTGCCGGTGCCGGCCGCCCTGCTGCGCGCGGTCAGGGAGGGGGCCCGCAAGGCGTCGGTCTCCCTGTTCACCGCCCTGTTCACGGCGTTCTCCCAGGCACTCACCCAGTACGAGGGAGTCGGCGCCGCCGTCCTCGGCAGCGCCGTCGAGAACCGGCCGCCCGGCCACGAGGACACCGTCGGCATGTTCGTGTCCACGGTCCCCGTGGTCGTCGAACGGCGCCCCGGCGAACTGCCCGAGGCCACCCTGCGCCGCACCCGCGCCGCCCTGCGCGAGGCGATGGACCGCTCCGCCGTGCCCCTCGCCGACGTCGTCCAGGCCGTCGGCGGCACCGACTCACGCGGCGACGGCGCCGTGGTGCGGGCCGCGTTCAGCATGCACCAGCAGGTCGAGCGTGAGGTCGAACTGGCCGGCGCCACCGCCCGCGTCCAGCTCGGTGTCTTCAACGGAGCCGCCAAGTTCCCCGTCAACGTGGTGGCCGTGACCTCCGGCACCGGCGACGACACCCACGTCGAACTGCTGATGGAGGCCCAGGACGGTGCGGTCGGCCGCGACGACCTGTGGGCGCTGTGGACCGGGACGCTGGAATGGCTGCGCACCTGGGTGCAGCTGCTGCCCGAGCGGCGGACCGAGCCCGCCGCGGCGCTCGTCGCCCGGGTGACCGGGCGGGCCGCCGCCGCCCCGGACGCGGTCGCCCTCGACGACGGCGAACGCCGGATCACCTACGGCCTGCTCGCGGCCTGGGGCGAGGCCGCCCGGCAGCTTCTGGAGCGGCCCGGCGAGGTCGTCGGCCTCCTCGGGACGGCCTCCCCCGACTTCTTCGCCTGCGCCTACGCCGTCCTGCACGCCGGCGGCACCTACGTCCCCCTGGAGGCGGGACAGCCCGCCGAACGCCTCGCCTCCATGGTCGCCCGGGCCCGCTGCACCACCGTCGTCCGGCTGCCCGGCGTCCCCGCCGAGCGCGCCGCCGTCCTCGACGGGCCCGACACCGCGCCCCGCCTGGTGGACTGGGCCGCCCTCGTCGACGAGTGGCCCGCTGCGCCCGCCGAACCGGACACCCCGCCGGACACCGACAGCGCGGCCCCCGCCTACGTCATGTTCACCTCCGGAAGCACCGGCGAGCCCAAGGGCGTGATGGTGCCCCGGCCCGCCCTGGACCGGCTCGCCGACTGGGCCGTCCGCGAACTGCGGCTCGGCCCCGACACCGTCGTCGGCCAGCTCGCCAACGCCGCCTTCGACGCCTCCGCGTTCGAGGTGTGGTCCGGGCTGTACGCCGGCGCGCGCATCCGGCTCGCGCCCGCCGGGATCCGCGCCGACCCGCAGCGCCTCGCGAGCTGGTTCGCCGAGACCGGGGTCGAGTACGCCTTCGTCTCCACCCCCATCGCCGAACTCCTGGCCCGGGTGCCGAAGCCGGCCGGCAGCCGGCTCGACCGCATCTCCACCGGCGGTGACCGGCTGCACGCCCTCCCCGAGGACGTGCCGTTCGAGGTGCTCAACATGTACGGCCCGACCGAGACGACCGTGGTGGCCACGGCCGGCTGGGTCGACCCCGGCGGCACCGGGCTGCCCCCGATCGGCCGCGCCCTGCCGTACGCCTACACCCGGGTGGTCACCCCCGACGGCGCCCTCGCCGCACCGGGCGAGCAGGGCGAACTGTGGGTCGGCGGGGACGGTGTGGCCACCGGCTACGCGCACGCGCCCCGGGGGACCGCCGCCCGCTTCGTCGCCGACCCGCACGCCGAGGACGGCGCGGTCGTGTACCGCACCGGGGACGTCGTCCACCTCGACAGCGCCGGCCGGCTGCACTACTCGGGGCGCCGGGACCGGCAGTTCAAACTGGCCGGAGTGCGCTTCGAACTCGGCGAGGTCGAGGCGGTCGCCCTGCGCAGGCCCGGCGTCGAGCAGGCGGTGGCGCTCACGGCCGGCTCGGCCGCCGGGCCCCGGCTGCACCTGTTCGTCACCCTCGCCCCGGGCACGGCCCCGGACCCGACCGACGAGGCGATCCGCGCGGCCCTGCCGGCTCAACTGCGGCACCTGACGATCCACCACCCGGACGCCCTCCCGTACAACGCCGGCGGCAAGGTGGACCAGCGCCGCCTGACGGAACTGGCCGAGCGGGGACGGGTCACGCCGCCCACGCCGGGGTTCACCGTGTCCGCGGATCCGGCCGCCGTTCCGGGGTTCACCGTGTCCGCGGATCCGGCCGCCGTTCCGGGGTTCACCGTGTCCGCGGATCCGGCCGCCGTTCCGGGGTTCACCGTGTCCGCGGAT
>NZ_JBEYJU010000080.1:26470-42493 GCF_040703965.1 Streptomyces sp. NPDC006655
TCCGGCCGCCGTTCCGGGGTTCACCGTGCCCGCTTCCGCCGAGCCCTTCGCCGGCGGTCCCGGCCAAAGCGGCGCCCTGGACCTGCTGTGGCCCGCGCTCGCGCCGCTGTCCCGCGGAGAGCGGCTCGACCTGGCCCACCGACTGATCGGCTCCGTGCTCGGCGGCACGGCGGCCGGCGAGGAGACCCGATGAACTCCGCCCCGCGGCCGGCACCCACGCTGGAGGCGACCCCGCACCAGGCGGCCCAGCTGATCGCCTCGCTGCTCTCCGACCGGCACCGCGTCGGCACCCTGCCCGTCCGCATCCCGCTGGACGGCGAGGAGACCGGCGGGGCGCCGGCCGCGGTCGGCCTCGCCGAGGTCCAGCGGGCCTGGACCGCCCTGCTGCGCTCGGCCGCGGCCCTGCGCGTCCGCTTCCACGACACCCCCGACCGGCTGGTGCAGGAGCTGCGCGGCTACGACGACCTGCCCGAGGAGACCGCCCGGGTCACCCTCGGCGACGACGACCCGGACGCCGACGGTCTCGACCCGTTCGGGCCCGTCCTGCTGACGGCCCGTCTGGACCTGCGCGGCAGCGGCCCGGTGCTGGCCCTGCGCGTTCACCACGCCCTCGTCGACGAGCACTCCGTACTGCTCGTCGGCCGGGCGCTGCGGCACTTCCTCGCCCACCCCAATGCCGTCCCCGAGGAGGACGGGGACCACTACCGGCGCGCCCAGGAGGCGCTGCTGGACGCGTCCCGCAGGGAGCTGCCGCCGCGCCCGAGCGACCCGGCGCCGCCCCGGCCGGCCGACCCCGGCGCGGCGGACGCGCCCCTGCTGAGCCGCCTTGGCGGGGACCCCCGGGAGCGCGCGCACCACGCGGTGCGGCTGGCACCCGGGACGGTCGCCGCGCTGCGGGGGGCCGCCCGGCGGGCCCGCGCCTCCGCGGTCTCCGTGGCGCACGCGGCCGTCCTGGCCGCGCTGCACCGGCTGGCGCCGGACCGCACCCCGGTCGTCGGCGTGCCGATGACCCTGCGCGACCTGCGGGCGGTCGGCTTCGACGCCGTCGGCCTCTACCTCAACGTCGTGCCCACCACGGTCCCCTGCTCCGCCACCGACACCTTCGGCGAACTCGTGGAACGGGTCCGCGCCGAGTCGCTGGCCCTGCACGGCCGCAAGTTCGCGCCCGTCGGCGACCTCGCCGCGGCGGACGGAGTCGCCCGCCCCGGACGGCCCGGCAACCGTGCCTACGCCGACCTGGTGCTCGCCTTCCGGGACGGCTCCCTGCCGCCCGGCACCGACGAGCGCGCGACGGCCGCCCGGCGGTCCGCGGAGCCCGGCGCCCCGCTCAACGTCGAAGTGGTGCTCGGCCCCGAGGACGGACTGATCCTCTTCGACTGGCGCAGCGGGCTCGTCCCCTGGCCGCCCGCCCCGCAACTCGCCTCGGCCGTCGTACAGGCCCTGACCGAGATGCCCGCGCGGCCCGAGCTGCGGGTGGGGGACTTCGCGCTGCTGGACGCCGCGAGCACCGCCGAGGTGCGGCGGCGCCTCGGCGGCCACCCGTCGACGGCCGGCGCACCGGCGCCCTCCGTCGTCGAACTCGTCGCGCGCGCCGCTGCCCTGGCGCCCGGCGCCCCGGCCGTCAGTGATGGCGAACATGCCTGGAGCTACGACGAGTTGACGGACGCCGTGGTCCGGGTGCGGGCCGCGCTGCGGTCCCGGGAGCTGCCCCGGGGCGCCCGGGTCGCCGCCGCCTGCGGCCACGACGTCTGGCAGGTGGCGACCGCGCTGGCGGTCTGGCAGGAAGGCCTGTGCTACGTGCCGGTGGACCCCCGTGGCCCCGCCGAACGCAACCGGTTCGTGCTCGCCGACTCGGCGTCCGCGCTGGTGGTGTGCGGCCCCGGCACGGCCGGTGCCCCCTTCCTGGCCGGGACGCCCGAGCGCGACGTCCTCACCACCGACGCCCTGCCCCCGCGACCGGACGGCGGTACCGCGCCGCCCGGCGGCCGTCCCGGACCGGACGAGCCCGCCTACCTGATGTACACCTCGGGCACCACGGGCCGCCCCAAGGGCGTGACCGTCACCCACCACAACCTGGCCGGGTTCCTGCGGGCGATGACCCTGGCCCTGCCCGGCGCGGCGCAGGGGGACTGGCTGGCCGAGACCTCGCCGTCGTTCGACATCTCCTACGTCGAGATGTTCTGGCCGCTGACCCACGGCCGGCACGTCCAGCTCCGCTCGCCCGACGCCCGCGAGAGCCCCGCCGACCGGCGCCCGTTCGAGCACCGCCAGTGCACGCCCGCCCGCGCCGGCCAACTGCTGACCGCGCGGGAGCTGGGCCACTCGCTGGGCCGCTGGGACGTCGCGCCGCGCTACTGGCTGCTCGGCGGCGAACGGCTGCCCGGCACGCTCCTGCGACGGCTGCGCGCGGCCTACCCGGACACCGTCTTCGTCAACATGTACGGCCCCACCGAGGCGACCGTGTGGGCCACCTACCACGTGGTCCGCGGCGACGAGGGCGTGGACGTGCCCCTGGGCCGGCCACTGCCCAACAGCGGGGTGCTGGTGACCGACCCGCACGGCAACGACGTGCCGGAGGGCGTCGTCGGCGAACTGCTCGTCACCGGCGACTCGGTGGCGGCCGGCTACCTGAACCGCCCCGAGGCGACCCGGCAGCGGTTCGTGTCGGCGGCCACGGCCGGCGGGGCGCGCGCCTACCGCACCGGTGACCTGGTGTGCTCGGGCCCGGACGGGCGGCTGTACTTCCGGGGACGCGACGACGACCAGGTGAAGATCCGCGGCCACCGCGTGGAACCCGGCGAACTGGAGCAGCGGCTGCTGGCCCTGCCCGGCGTCCGCGAGGCCGTCGCCGTGGTGCTGGACGCCGACGATCCCGAGCGGATCCGGCTGGCCGCCGCCGTCACGGTGGCCGGATCCGCCTCCTTCGACCCGGCGGACGCCCGGTGCAGGCTCGAGGCGGAGGTACCGGAGGCGATGCTGCCCGCCGAACTCGTCGTGCTGGACGCCCTGCCGCGGCTGACCAACGGCAAGGCCGACCGGCTCGCCGTGCGGACCGCCTGCGAGGCGGCCGCCGCCGGGACGCCCGGGCCGGCCGGCGGGCCCGGGCCCGACCCCGGTCCGCGCGCCGCCTCCGCCGACGGCCCTGCCTCCGCCGACGGCCCCGCCGCGGCGGACGGGCGCGGCGCCGGTGCCGCGGGCGGGGCGCCGGACCCGGCGCTGGGCGCGGTGCTCGCCGCGGCCGAGAAGATCTTCCACCGGGCGGTCGGCGGCCAGGAGAACTTCTTCGACCTGGGCGGCAACTCCCTCACCGCGCTCCGGCTGACCGCTCTCGTGCGTGCCGAGGGCTTCCATCTGGAGGTGGAGGACGTCTTCGACCTGCCCGACCTGCGGGCCCTCGCCGACCAGGCCACCCCCGCCCCGGGCGACCGGGGCTGACCGGTCCGGGCGGCGCCCGCACCGCGCCGCCCGGACCCCCGGCTCGACCCCCACCCCGCTTCCCTCGTCCCGCCCTGCCCCGTCCCGCTTCCCCGGTCGTGCCCTGCCCCGTCCCGCCCTGCCCCGTCCCGCTTCCCCGGTCCTGCCCTGCCCTGCCCCAACCCCGCTTCCCCCGCCCCGCCTCCCCGGTCCTGCCCTGCCCCGTCCCGCTTCCCCGGTCCTGCCCTGCCCTGCCCCAACCCCGCTTCCCCCGCCCCGCCCTGCCCCCGTCCCGCTTCCCCCGCCCCGCCTCCCGCCTTCCGCTCTTCCGAAAGGAGCCCCTGTGTCCGGCGACGTCACCGTGGTCCACGTAGGCGAACCCTGGCCCGAGCACTGGTCCGTGTCCCTCTACCTGTGCGGCCCCACGCCCCGGGACCCCGCCCTGGAGTCCTGGCGGCCGCGCGCCGAACGCCTGCTGCGCGAGCGCTGGACCGGCGACGGCCGGCTCGCCGTCTTCCTGCCCGAGGCTCCCGAGGGCGGTTCCGAACCGCCGTACCCGCAGCAGGTCGCCTGGGAGGAGGCGGCGATGCACGCGGCCGACGCCCTCCTCTTCTACGTCCCCCGCGACCTGGCCACCCTGCCCGGCCTGGTCACCAACGTGAAGTGGGGCGCCTGGCACGACTGCGGGCGTGCGGTGCTCGGCTCGCCGCCCGACGCCCAGCGCAACGAGTACCTGCTGCACTTCGCGGAGCTGCTCTCCGTCCCGGTCGCCCACGACCTGCCCGGTGCGGTCGCGGCGGCCCTCGACCTGGCCGGCCCCGGCGACCGCCGCGAGGGCGCCGACCGGCACGTCCCGCTCGCCCTGTGGCGGTCCCCGGAGTTCCGCGCCTGGCACGCCGGACTGGCCGGGCGGGGCGACGCCCTGGCCGGCGGCCGGCTGCTGTGGAGCCGCGGCAACCCCGTCACGGACTGGGTGTTCGAGGCCCGGCTGCGGTCGGCCGCCACCGGGCAGGAGCGCACCGAGCTGGCCTCCCGGGCCGGGGAACCCCCGCCCGCGCACCCCGGGCACCTCGCCCCGCTGGGCTCGACCGGCTGGTCCGTGTGGCGCGACGTGATGCTGCGCGGCGCCGGTTTCCCCGCCTCCGACCTCACGGCCCTCGCCAGTCCCGCCCTCGCCGCCGCGGCCGATCGCGCGGCCGGCGGCGACCCCACGGCAGCGGCCGACTACCGGGACGCCTACGACCGGGCCGTCGACGACCTGCGCGCCGGGGTGGCCCGCACGGCCGGGTCGCCCGGCTTCCGGGAGGCCGTGCTCTGGCAGAACCAGGCCGTGGTCCACCACCATCTGGACAAGGCGGTGGCGGGCGGCCCGCGCAACGCGCAGGGCCGCCGCAACGAACGCGTGGTCGCCTCCTATCTCCAGCGCTACACCCTGAAGAACGACACCATCGGCTGGTTCGGGCCCGTCGGCTGGGCCCGCTGCACCGAGGGCGGCGGCCCGCTGACGGTGCGTCCGGGCCCGGCGCTCACCTCCGAGCGGCACACCTTCTTCGAGAACTGGGCCGTGGACGCCCTGGCCGCCACCGTGGCCCGGACACCCGGCGTGCTGCCCTGGCTGGTGCCGCGCCCGGTCACCTCGCACGCCCGGCGCGGCCGCACTCTGCTGCGCCCGCGCCGCCCGCCGCGCGAACTCACCGACGCCGAACTGGCCCTGCTGGAGCTGTGCGACGGCCGGCGCACCGCCGCCGAGGTGTCCGCCGCGGCCCCCGGCGGCCCCCGGGCCGCCCTCACGGTCCTGGTACGACTGCACGACGAGGGCGTCCTCCGCCTCGACCTCACCGGACCCGTCGAGGCCCGCCCGGAGCGCACCCTGCGCCGGACGCTGGCCCGGATCGGCGACCCGGAGGTGCGGGCCCGCGTGCTCGCGCCGGTGGACCGGCTGGAGCGGCTTCGGGAGGACGTCGCCGCGGCGGCCGGCGACCCGGACCGGCTGGACCCGGCGCTGACCGCGCTGCGCTGCGCGTTCGAGGAGATCACCACCCGGGACGCGACCCGCCGCGCGGGCGCCGACTACGCCGGCCGCACCCTCGTCTACGAGGACACCGCCCGGGACGTCCAGGTCGGCCTGGGCCCCTCGCTGTTGTCGGAACTGGCCGCACCGCTCGGCCTGCTGCTGGACAGCGCCGACTGGCTCGTACGACGGGTCGCCGACGGCTACCGAGAGCTGTTCGAGGAGTTGTACGACCGCGAGACCCGGCGCACCGGTCGCACGGGGGTCCCGCTGGCCTGGCTGGTGGCGCTGGCGGCCGACCGGCTGTCCACCGGCCACCGCAGCGTGCCCCCGCCGGTCGAGCGGGCCGTCGTGGACTTCCAGGAGCGGTGGCGGCGGGTGTTGCCGCTGCCTCACGCCTCCCGCTGCACGGTGGACGCCGCCTCGCTCACCGCGGCCGTGGCGCGGGAGTTCCCGGCCGGACCGCTGCCCTGGGCGGCCGCGACGCACCACTGCCCGGACCTGATGATCGCGGCGACGGGACCGGAGGCGGTCGCGGCCGGCGACTGGGAGGGTGTCCTCGGCGAACTGCACGTGGCCACCAACACCGTGGAAGGGCGCGCTTTCGTCGACCGGCACCCCGAACCGGAGCGGCTGCTGCGGGCGGCGGAGGCCGATCACGCGGGCCGCCGGGTGTACGCCGTGCCGCCGAAGGACTCGCTGTTCGTCAGCTCCCGGCTGGCGCCGCCGTCCGCGCTGCTGTCGCCGGAGTACCGCTACTGGTCGTGGGCGGAGGGGCAGGACTCGGCCGAGGTGCCGGGGACACCGCTGCCCGCGGGCGGGCTGCTGGTGCACCGGGAGGGCGAAGGGCTGGTGGTGCGCGTCGGCGACGGCACGCGCATCATGCTGCTGGAGGCGCTCGGGGAGTTCCTGAGCGCGGCGGTGGCCGGCGCGTTCAGCCCGTTCGCGCCGGCGCCGCACCGGCCCCGGGTGACCGTAGGCCGGCTGGTGGTGGCCCGGGAGTCCTGGTCGGTGCCGACGGCCGGGCTGGCCTGGGTCCACGAGACCGACGAGGCCGCCCGGTTCGCCGCCGCCCGCCGGTGGCGCGCCCAACTAGGGCTGCCGGAGCGGGTGTTCTACCGGGTGCCGCAGGAACTCAAGCCGATCGCAGGGGACTTCGGCAGTCTCGCGCTGGTCGACCTGATGGCCAGGACGCTCCGCGCGGTGCCGGCGGGACCGGACGCCGTCGTCACCCTGACGGAGATGCACCCGGGGCCGGACCAGCTGTGGCTACCGGACGCCTCCGGCGCCCGCTACACCAGCGAACTGCGGTTCGTCGCCACCCGGTCCGGCTCCGGCGGCGAGAGGGTCAGCTCCAGCAGGAGCGCCTGACTCCGCGCGGACAGCGCCCGGTTGAACCCGGCCGGGAGGTAGAGGACCTCGCCCGCCCGGAGCCGGTGCCGCAGCGGCCCGACTCCGGCGGGCCAGTCCGTCCCGAGCGGGGTGAGGCGCGCCTCGACGGCCCCGCGCAACTGAAGCAGGAAGGTGTCGGCCGCGACCGGGGTCTCCTCGACGCCGTCGCCGGCCGGGACCGTGTTGTAGGCGGCGCGGGTCCCGCGGCCGACGAGCGTGCCGAGGCGTTCGGCGAAGTCGAGTGCCGGGTGCCGCCCGGCCGCGCCGGGCTGCCCGTGGGCCGCGGCCAGGGCGAGGACGACGGTGTCCTCGCCGCGCGGCCAGACCACCGCCGCGCTGCGGCCGCCGTGGGTGGTGAACGTCCATGCCATGTCGGTGACGAAGGTCTCCAGGTCGGCCCGGAAGGCCGCTGCTGCGTCCATGCACATCTCCTGATCCGGGGCGCGCGGAGGCACTGCGGGGGAACCCCCGGCGGGGGGCAGCGCTCCGCCGACGCCGTGGGGGCCGGATCCGGTGAGCGCTCGTGATCCGTGGTGTGCCCGCGGCCGTGACACGGAGGAACTACGGGACCGCACCGCCCGGTCGCCACCGCCGGGGACGCGCGGGCGACGACTGCGTGGACGGGAGTCCGACGCTCGGGCCCGACGGCTCCGGGCACGAGCGGTGGAGGTCGCGGACGGACCGGCGGCACGCGACGCGGGATCCGGCGGAGACCGTCCTGCAGGTGCCGTCGAGTCGGCGCCGACACCCGCGATGATCGTGACTATGGACTACTGGGTCGGGCCGCGCAAGTCACTATTCCTTGCCACTGGCGGGTTGCTGACGGTCCGTCAGTAAGGCGCGGGCGGCGAGCACTCCGGCCTGGAAGCGACTGTCGGCACCGAGCGACTCCATGATGTCGGCGATGTGCCGTCGGGCGGTGCGCAGCGACATGCCGAGGCGGCGGGCTATCGACTCGTCCTTCAGTCCCGCGGCGAGCAGGGTCACGATGGTCTGGTGGATCTCCTTGGCCACCTGTTCCAGGCCGTCCTGGGCGGCGTCGGAGAACGGGGTGGCCCGGATCCAGTACTGCTCGAAGATGTCGTGCAGATAGCCCACGATGGTGGGTTCACGCACCGCGACCCCACCCCAGCTTCCGGTCCGTTCGGGCAGGAAGGCGAGGCTCTTGTCGTAGATGATGACGCGTCCGAAGAGTTCGTGCGAGGTCCGGTATTCGGCGCCGAGCGCCGTCGCCGCCGCCACGTACGCCTGGCTGGGGCCGTTGAAGCGGGCCGTGTGGTGGTAGAGGGTGCGCATGCGCACGTTCCGGGAGAGCAGGGCGTGGTCGCGGCCCAGGGCCTCCTCCATCGCCTCCGGGACCCGCCCGCTGCCGCCGGGCTGGCTGCTGACCACTTCCTCCTTGCACTCGGCCGACGCCCGGTTCAGGGCGGCCCTGACCTCCTGCATCGTGGGGATCACCTCGACGGTGAAGTCGCGGTTGCCGGTGCGGCCGGCGAAGAAGTGGTCCCGCAGGCGGTCTATCTTCCCGTGGATGAGGTCGAGTTGCTCCTCCTGGTGGCGGATCGCGGAGCGCAGCGGCGCGGTCAGTGTGGCGGCCACGGCGTCGGGGTCCACGACCACGACCTCGTCCGGAGCGTTCCGCACGGGTCGCACGAGACCGAGGGAGGCCAGCCGCTTCAGCGTGGTGGCGGCCCTCTCCTGCGGGAGTCCGAGCTCCGCGGCCGCATGGTCGGCCCGGCCGCTGCCCCCGTCGACAATCCATCCGTAAACGAGGATGTCGTCCTCGTCGATGAAAGGGGAGCCCGGTGACGGTTTCTGCTCGTTCATTCGTTCAGTATTGGCACAGTTGGTGAAGAATCCGGAGTGGATCGGGCGTGGTTTTCTCCAACGCCGCGTGACCTTCCGCACATGACTCTATGCGCGTAGTGGCATCGTTGTCGTGCGAGGTCTCCGGCGGCCGTGCCCTGTCGGCG
This sequence comes from Streptomyces sp. NPDC006655, assembly GCF_040703965.1. Taxonomy (NCBI): domain Bacteria; kingdom Bacillati; phylum Actinomycetota; class Actinomycetes; order Kitasatosporales; family Streptomycetaceae; genus Streptomyces; species Streptomyces sp. NPDC006655. Next base: position 35,261 of record NZ_JBEYJU010000080.1, read on the forward strand.
TGGATCGTCCGGCCGGAAACGTCCCCCGGGTGACCGGTCCGAACGTTGCCGATCGCGAATCGGCTGACGGTGAAGTCGGCCTGGAGAACGACTAGTTGAAGACACCGTCGACGGCCGCCGACAGTCGCCCCGCGCGGTGCCGGAGGCTCTCGCGCGGGTCCTCGGAATGCCGCCGGCCCGGCATGCGGCCGGGGTCCCCACGGGCCCTCCGCAGGCGCGTGCCGGGCGCATGTGGCGTGGAATCGGAAGGTCACGGTGAAAGGATCGCGGTCGCGGGAGTTGGCCGAAAAAGCGGTGGTGCCGGGCTGGGGTATTAGATTCCGGGGTGTGCTGTCCGCCGTTCGTGGCCTGAATTCTTCCGTACGGTGATCCTCCGCTCCGCGCTTGCCGAGCCCCTCACCGGAGGAATTCATTTTCCCGGTGCCCGGCCCGGCGCGGGCCGGGCCGGCCACCGCCCCCCGGCCGGCATCGCTTTCGCCGGACGGAATTCCGCCGTACCGCGATGCGGCACCGCCCGCCGGCCGTCGGGCTCTTCTCTCCGCGGCTGCTCCCACCTGCCGCTTCCACTCGTCGCGGGGCGCGGGTCCGGTCCCCGCGGTTCTCCTCCGTCGACCGTGTGTAGCGCGATCACGTGACTGTCCTCTGGCCGGATTCGACCCCATACTGAGAAATGCAGAAGGCCGAGGGCGGCGAGCACCCGCGGCCACAGCGGAAAACGGGACCCACGGAGGGGCGCGGCATGGGGAGTCCTCCGCCGTACGGCGCGGACGGCGGACTCCTGCACGGCCCGGTCCCGGGCGCCGGGCGAAACCGGCGCCCGCGCCCCTGCGGTCCCGTTCCAGGCGCTTCCCCGTACGCTCCCGCGGCTCCCCGTCCGACCGGGCGGGGGAGCGGTCCCTCGCCGGAACATCGGTGTCCGGCGACGGTTCCGGTGAACGGCGGTGAAGTCCCCGGAATCGGCGCCGATTTCCCGCCCGAAGGGGAAAACGACGTCCTGTTCCCGGCCGCTCGGCGGGGGGACCCGACTCGGGAACGGTACGGCTCGTACCGTGGCACCATCAGCAAACCGGTCCCCGCGGCCGCCTCGCCCCGTACCCCTTCGCGCCCGCGCGCGGTGGCGGTTGCCGGGACCGCCGGCCGGCGAACGCCGGTCGGCGGATCACCGCGCTGCGGAGTCCTCCGGGTGCGCCGGCAGGCCGCCCGGCGGGGGCGCGTAGTAGTAGCGCCGGCACTCCCGGACCAGGGTCTGCCCGGAGAGGGTGAACACGTCCGCGAAGTCCACGCCGGGCGCCGCCCGCCGGGCCGCGCCCGGCGCCTGGCCCACCACCCGGCCGAGCACCACCACCCGGCCCTCGTCGGCCACGACCGTGTCCAACTCGTGCCGCCGGAGCAGGGTCGCCTGCGCGGCATGGGCGCTGAGCACCGCGTCCCGGCCCCGGTGCGGCGGCGCACCGGGGTGGTCCAGCGTCACGTCCTGCTCCGTCAGGGAGGCGTACCCGTCGATGTCCCCGATGTCCAGGTAGTGGTAGGTGAGCATCACATGCTTCACCCCGGCCGCCGTCACCTTCGAACCGGCTGGGGACAAGGGGAAGTTGTCGCTGTTCATGACTGGATGACCGACCTCTCGCTCTCGGTGGACGGGGGTGGCGGCGCCGACGGCTCCCACCGGGCGATCGTCCGGCCGTCCGCTGTCCTTCCGCTATCACCGTGGTTTCCCGCCCCGGTGGCCTGGCCGCCCGCTGCTCGGACGCCGGGCACCACCGGCCGTCCGGGGAAGCGGGGGGCGCCCCGGCGGCGGGCCGGGTGGCGGAGGGCCGGTCACGTCACCGCCCTGATGAGGGCCCTGATCCACCCCCTGGTCAGGGCTGTTGAGCTACTGCTCAGGCCGGTGGGCAGCCGGGTCCGGGCCGTAGACTTTGCGGCCAGGCGCGCTGTGGCCTGCTGTGTGTGATGGGGAGGATTCATGGCCGGAGTGCACCTCGAGACGCGTGACCGGGCAGTGGGATTCACCTTTCAAGTGCTGGGCGAGCTGAAGGTGTTCGACCGCGGCCAGGGCGCGGTGCCGATCACGGCGGGCAGGCAGCAGGTCGTCCTCGCCGCCCTGCTCCTGGAGAGCGGGCGGCTCCAGAACTGCGACCACCTCATCCGGCTGCTCTGGGCCGAGGACCCCCCGGAGACCGCCCGCACCCAGGTGCAGATCTGCGTGTCCCGGGTGCGCAAGACCCTGGCGGCCGCCGCCGTCGAAGCCGCCATCGAGACCCGGCCGCCCGGCTACGTCCTCCAGATCGACGACGAGGCGCTCGACCTCAATGTCTTCCGGCGCACCGTCGCCGAGGCCACGACGCTCAGCGGCGGGGGCCGCACCGCCGAGGCCGCCGCCCTGCTGCGCACGGCGGTCGGCCTGTGGCGCGGCCCCTGCCTGAACGGCATCCCCAGCGACGCGCTCGCCCGGGTCGCCGAGCACATCGACGAGGAACGCCTTGCGGCCACCGAGTCGTTCATCGAGCTGGAGCTCTCGCTCGGCCGTCATCATCAACTGACCGCCGAGATAGCCCGGCTGGTGGGCGACAACCCCTTACGGGAAAGGTTCCGCGGGCAGTTGATGCTCGCCCTGTACCGCTCCGGGCGGCAGGCCGAGGCCCTGGAGTCCTACCGGGAGGGCCGCACCCTGCTCATGGACGAACTGGGCCTCCATCCCGGCGAGGACCTGCGCCGGCTGGAGCAGGCCGTCCTGACCGAGGACCCCTCCCTGCGGCTGGAGCGCCCGGCCGCCGTCGACCTGCGCGGCCCCGGGCAGCCGCTCGGCGCGCCCGCGGCGGACCTCGGGCCCGACGCGGGCGCCGACGAGGACGGCCACACCCCGCCCCGCGCCACCGTCCCCCGTCAACTCCCCGTCGACACAGCGGACTTCGTCGGTCACGGGCAGCTCGTCGCGGAGGCCGAGGGCGTCCTCACGAACACCTCGCCGGACCGGGCGCCGGGCATCGTCGTCGTCACCGGCCGTTCCGGCATCGGCAAGAGCACCTTCGCGGCCCGGGTCGCGCACCGGCTCGCCGAGTCCCACTTCCCGGACGGCCAGCTCTACTGCCAGCTGCGCGGCGGCCGGGCCGATCCCGTCGACCCCCGCGAGGTCCTCGGCCGGTTCCTGCGCGCCCTGGGCCTGCCCGGTCCCGCCATCCCGGACTCCCTGGAGGAGCGGGGCGAGATCTACCGCAGCATGCTCGCCACCCGCCGCATCCTGGTCGTCCTCGACGACGCCGTCGGCGAGGAGCAGATCTTCCCGCTGCTGCCCGGCGGGCGCTCCTGCGGGGTGCTCGTCACCAGCAGGGCCCGGCTCACCGCGCTCCCCGGAGCCCACCGGGTCACGCTGGACATCCTGGACGAGCAGGGTTCACTGGAACTCATCGGGAACGTCGTCGGGGCCGACCGCGTCCGCGGTGAACCCGAAGCCGCCAGGGCGCTGGCCGCCGCCGTCGGCGGACTGCCGCTCGCCCTGCGCATCATCGCCGCCCGGCTGGCCGCCCGCCCGCACTGGCCGCTCGCCTCGATGGTGCAGCGGCTCGCCGACGAACGCCGCCGCCTGGACGAACTCACCCACGGCGAGATGACCGTCCGGGCCGGCCTGGCGCTCACCTACGACGGACTGGCCGAGCGGGACCGTACCCTGCTGCGACTGCTCAGTCTCACCAAGGGCTCCACCTTCCCGAGCTGGATCGGCGGCCCCCTCCTCGACGCCCCGGACGCCTACCCGTACCCGTCCGACCTCATGGAACCCCTCGTCGACGTGCAGATGTTGGACGTCGCCGGAGTCGACGCCACGGGGGAGCTGCGCTACGGCTTCCACGACATCATCCGGCTGTTCGCCCGGGACCGGCTGGCCGCCGAGTCGGACGAGACCGAGCGGCGGGCCGCGATCCGCCGGGTGGGCGGCGCCTGGCTCGCGCTGGTCTGCGAGGCGCAGCTGCGGGTCCTCGGCACCCGTTACTTCGACGGGCCCGCCGTCCGCTGGAGCCCGCCCGCCGACCACGTCGGGACCGTCCTCGGCCGCCCCCTGGAGTGGCTCGACACCGAACGCGAGAACCTCAGCCTGACCGTGGAGAGCCTCGCCCAGGAGGGTGAGGACGGCTACGCCTGGGAACTCGCCGTCAACCTCGCCCCGTTCTTCGAGACCCGCGGCTACCTCGACCACTGGGCCCGCACCCACCGCAAGGCGCTGACCGCGGTGCGCCGCAGCGGCAACCTGCTCGGCCAGGCCGCCCTGCTCGCCTCCCTGGGTTCGCTGCACCTCAACCGCCGCAACCTGCCCGAGGCCCGCCGGTCGCTGACCACCGCCGTCGGCCTCTTCGAGGAGCTCGGCCACACCAAGGGGCTCGGGCTGTGCCGCCGCGACCTCGGCCTGCTGGAACGGCTGTCCGGCCACGACACCGCCGCGATGGACCTGTTCGAGCGGGCCGAGCGGCACTTCGGCGACGACGACCCCTGGGCGCGCGCCTCCGTCCTCGTCCAGCGCGCGGTCATCCTGCTGCGGCGCGGCGACGTGGGCCGGGTGGAGGCCGAACTCGACGAGGCGCTGGAGATCTGGCGCGACCTCAGCTATCTCGGCGGGCAGGCCCGGGTGCTCCAGCGCGCGGGCCAGCTGCACCTGTACCGCGGGCAGCCCGGCGACGCCCGCAAGGCGCTCACCGAGGGCCTCAGCATGGTCCGCGACGACGGCGACGTCATCGGTGAGGGCTACCTCCTGCACGACCTCGGCCGGGTCCACGCCCGCCTCGGCGAACTCACCCAGGCCGCCGCGTACTTCAACCGCGCGCTGGCCGTGCGCGAGGGCATCCTCGACCAGGCCGGCGCCGCCTCCGTCCGCGTCGACCTCGCCGACCTGAGCCTGCGCGGCGACGACACCGCGAAGGCCGGCGGGCTGCTCACCGACGCCCTGGAGGTTTTCGGCCGGCTCGGCATGGCCGAGGAGGAGGAGCGGGCCACCGGACTGCTCGCCCGGGTGACCGCCGGTGGCGCCCCCGAGGGCCGGTGACGCCGACACCGCGACCGTGCACGTGCCGAGGAGCGCACCCGACCAGAGGCGGCAGTCCCCACATGAACCCGCACGGCGCCCCGGCGGCAGGCCCCCGACGCCCCCGCCCGGAACAGAGAAGATACGTTTCTGCGTCGCCTCGTCGGCCGGGAGGGCGAACTGGCCCGGTTCCGCGCCGCGCCGGACCGGCCGCCGGCACCGTCCCCGCGCCTGCCCTGCACGGTCCCGGCGGCGTCGGCAGGACCCGGCTGCCGTGCCGGTTCGCCGTCGAGGCCCGGCGGCGGGGACGGCACGTCGTCGAGGTGGACGCGGCACGCACCGACCCCGCCGACTCGACGACCGTGCGCCGCCCTTCGGACCGCGCGCACCCCCCTCCCGCAACGGCCTCGGAAGGAACCTCCGCCGGGTAGCCGCACACGGGAGAATCCGCAGGCCACGACGGCTATCCGGGAGGGATAGCGGCGTCAAAGTGACGTGATTGCAGCGACTCCTAGCTTTCCTTCCAGAGGCCCGGCAGAGGGCCGAGGGAGAGGAAGGAAGCCACCATGAACAGCAACCTCGCAGCGCCGGTGAAGCCCATGAGGGCCGCCGTCGTCGTCGTCACCGCGGTCGCCGCCCTCCTGGGCGCCGTGGCGGCCGAGACCGTGGCGCACCCGCAGCGGACGGCGAGCGTACGGGCCGACGGCGGTTCCTCCACGGACAACACCAACCCCTGGAGCTGACGACGCCCCGGCGGGCACCCGGCAGCCACCGGCGATGTCCCGCGACAGCACCGCGCAGCGGCAGCGGGCGGACCCACTCGCGAGCCCCCGCCCACCGGTGCCACCAGCACCTCGGAACGGCCCACCGGAGCAAGTCATGAACGACATCCGAAACGGGCAGGACCTCGGCGTCCTGCTGAGAGACCACCGCCGGCGCGCCGGACTCACCCAGCGGCACCTGGCGGACCTCACCACCGTGAGCGTGCGCGCCATACGCAACCTGGAGCAGGGCAAGGTCCTGTCCCCCCGGCTGGACACGATCCGGCTGCTCGCGGACGGACTGCGGCTCGGCTCCGCCCAGCGCGAGACGCTCCTGGAAGCGGCCCGGCGCCGGCTCGGCACCGCGGACCACTCCGCGGAAGGCGGCTGCGGCCCCACGCCGTGGCTCGTCCGGAGCCCGCTGATCGGCCGGGACACCGAAGTCGACGCGCTCACCGCCCTGTTGGCGCAGCCGGACGGGCGGCTGGTGTCGGTCGTCGGCATAGGAGGGGTCGGGAAGTCGCACCTGGCCGCCGAGGCCGTGCGACGGGTCGCGGCCGACGGCACCCGGGTGCTGTGGCGGGCCCGCGGCGAGGAGATACCCGGCGGTGAACTCTCCGACCGCGCACCGGGGGAGACGACCGTCCTGGTGCTGGACGACGCCGAAACCGCGGACGGCGCCGACCGGCTAGTCGCGCTGATGCGCGCCCATCCACGGCTGCGCGTCCTGGTCACCGCCTGCGCGCCGTGCGGCGTGCCCGGTGAGCAGATCCTGCGCCTCGCCCCGCTGCCGGTGCCCGCCCCCGGCGCCGAGTCGGACCCGGAGCAACTGGCCCAGGTGCCGTCCGTGCGGCTGCTGTGCGCGCACATCCGCGCCGGCAACCCGCTGTTCCGGCTGGACGACACCGACGCCGCGGTCGTCGCCGAACTCTGCCGGCGCCTCGACGGACTGCCCCGGGCGCTGGAGTTCGCCGGCCGCTGGACCCTCGTCCGTGCCCTGCCGGAGCTGCTGGCCGAGGTGGAACGCAGCCCGTTCGCCCTGACCGCGCCGCCCATGACCGCCGACTCCGCACCCGACCTGATGGTCCGGCTGCGCCGCACCCTGGGCCGGCTCAGCCCGGCCGGGGCGTCCTTCATCGCCGCCGTCGCCCGCGACCACCGCAGCTGGTCGGTGGCCGAGGCGGCGACGGCCGTCGGGACCTCCGAGGCCGACGCCGCCGTCATCGTCTTCACCCTGGTGACCTACGGCCTGGTACGGCCGGAACGGCTCCGCGGTGACGAACCGCGCTTCTCGGTGCTCAACCACGTCCGCCATCTGTACGCCGACGCGCGCCGCGAACCCCGGCGCTGGGGCACGACGGTGGTGTACCGCACCGGGCCCGAGGACCGCGGCCGCAAGGTGGCGGTGGGCGAGAGCTGACCAGCGGTCACGGACCGCGACCCGCCGGGTGCCACCGGCGGGTC
>NZ_JBEYJU010000081.1:0-42178 GCF_040703965.1 Streptomyces sp. NPDC006655
GTTTTTTCCCCCCCCCTTATTTTTCCGTTTGTTTTTTGGGTGGGGGGGTTGGGGCGGCGGGGGGGGGGGGGGGGGCCCCCCCCCCGCCGCTGCTGCTCAGCCCTTGCCGAGGAGCTTGTTCATCTCCTTGATCTCGGCGTTCTGCCCGGTGACGATGGAGCCGGCCATGCTCGTGGCCGGGGCGTACGCGCCCTTGGCCTGCTCGGTCCCGGCCATCTCGACGGCCCCCCGGTGGTGCTGGACCATCATGGTCAGGAACATCGTGTCGAAGTCCTTGCCCTTGGCCTGCTTCAGCATGGTCATGTCCTTGTCGGACATCATCCCGGCCATGCCGCGGTGACCGCTGTGGTCCATGCCTGCCATGGGCACGTCCTCGCCCCAGGCCTTCAGCCAGCCGGTCATGGTGTTGATCTCCGGGTCCTGGGCCTTCTCGATCCGGGCGGCGAGGTCCTTCACCTGCGCGGAGGAGGCCCGGTCGGCGGCGAGGGAGGCCATCTCCAGGGCCTGCTGGTGGTGCGGGATCATGGTCTGGGCGAAGGACACGTCCTGCGCGTTGTGCGTGCCGGCGGAGGCGGACGCGGTCGCGCCGGCCGCCGCCGAGTGGGACGCGTGCGTGGCGCCGGCGCTGTCGTCGCCGCCGCACGCGGTGAGGGCGAGGGCGGCGGTCGCGGTGAGGGCGACGAGGACGGCGCGGGTACGCGTGGTGGTCATGCTGGATCTCCTGCGATGGGTGTGAGTGGGCACGCGGGAGCGCGACCGGCGCGCCGCACGCGCGCGGCCGGCTCGGGTGCCGCTAGATCCGCAGGAGCTGGAGTTCGGCGAGATCGGGTGGTGCACGGGCGGCGTCGGGTGCCGTCGCCGCGCGGGAGGAGACGGTGCGATCCGTCACGGGGACGTGCACCGGGTCCGGGGCCGGGGCGGGCAGCGCCGGGCCACCGCTGAGCGCGCCCGAGGCGCAGGTCGCGTCGGCGTGGTGCGCGTGGCCGCCGCCGCAGTGACCGTCGTCGCCGCAGCCGTCGTAGGAGGTGACCGTGACCGCCGTGCGCGGGACGGCCCGCTCGGGTGCGCCGTGGTGCCCCATGACACCGCCGGGCGCCAGCGCGTGCATGCCGAGCAGCCCGGCCAGCAGCCCGAGGACGAGCAGCGCTCGCCACCGCCTCTGGGGCGGTCGCTTCGGGGGCGGCTCGGTCGGACGCATCGGGGCCATCCTATGCATGCCCGGGGAGCGGCCCCGCACGGGCACCGCCCGGAACGTGCCGGAGGGCCGACGTCAGCCGGTGAGGTCGCCGAAGCGGCGGCGGACGGACTCGGGATCCGTCAGTTCGGCGCGGTGCAGGACGAGTTCGCGGCCGAGCAGCAGGGAACGGCGGGAGGCGGTCAGCTGGAGGGGGTCGGGCAGGGTGGTCAGGTCGGTGAGGTGGGCGAAGCCGATGACGCGGCGGATCAGCTCCGTACCCGCGAAGCCGACCGACTCCGTCCAGACCCGGCCCAGGAACCGCTCCAGGTAGGCGTCGTCGAAGAAGGTGTCGATGCGCGAGGGCCAGAGCCGGCGGAACTCGGCCTCGAACCCCTCCCAGCTGAGGCGCAGTTGCTCGGCGTGGTCGCCCTCGGTACCCAGCGCGTCCGCGCGGGCCTCGGAGACGAGGACGTTCGCCCAGTACAGGCCGAGGTCGAAGCCGATCGGTCCGACGAAGGAGAACTCGGGGTCGAAGACCCGGACGAGCTCGGCGCCGTCCCGCCGGCCCGCCATGACGCTGCCGGTGTGCAGGTCGCCGTGGAGCAGCGCCTGGCCGCTCGTCATGAAGACGTGCCGGAGGTCGGCGACCTCGGTGCGCAGCCGGGTGTCGGCGCGGAACGCGGCGGCCAGGTCGTCGAGTCCGGGGTGCCAGTGGTTGTGCTCGTGCTCGAGGTACGGCTCCGACAGCACCACGTCCTCGGTGATCTTGCAGAGTTCGGGGTTGGCGGAGGCGGCGATCAGTGCCTTGCGTGCGACGGAGGGCATCCCGAAGTCACTGGTGGCGAAGGAGAGCTGGGCGACGAGTTCCCCGATGCGCACCGAGGTGTACGGGCCGTAGGAGCCGCCCTCGTTGAGGTGGGTGCGCAGGACCGCCAGGTCGGAGAGGTCCTCCATGACGAGGACGTGGTTCTCGGCGTCGTAGCCGTGGATCGCGGGGATCTTGTCCGGGGCGACCTTGGCGATCTGCGCGTAGGCGCGGGCCTCGGCGTCGGAGCGGTCGGGGCTCAGCGGCCACGAGGGACCGGCGACGCGGACCCAGGGCAGGGCCTGCTTGACGGCGAGGCTGCGCGTTCCGGCGCTGTCCGAGGCCAGGAACACGTGGTTGAGGTTGCCGTCGGAGACCTCGCGGACGTGGATGTCGCCGAGGTCGTCCCAGTGGCCGCGCTCGCCCAGGTAGCCGGGGACGTCGCCGGCGTCCAGGATGCGGTAGCCCATCGTGTCGGTCTCCTTATGCGGTACGGCGCTTGGACAGGGTGAAGCTGAAGACCAGGGCCAGGATGAGGACGGCGCCCTCGACCACGTCCTGCGTGTAGTACGGCAGGCCCTTGATGGTCAGGCCGGTGGTGATGATGCCGATGAGGACCGCGCCCAGGGCCGTGCCCCACACGTTCGGGCGGCCCCGGCCGAGTACCGAGGTGCCCACGAGGGCGACGGCGACCGCTTCCAGGAGCTGGGAGGTGCCGGCGCTCACGTCGCCCTGGCCGATGCGGGAGGCCAGGATCAGGCCGCCGACCGAGGCGAGCACACCGGAGATGACGTAGGCCAGGGCCCGGTAGGCGCCGACGCGGATGCCGGCCAGCCGGGAGGCCTCGGGGTTGGCGCCGATGGCGTACAGGACCCGGCCCCAGCGGGTGCGGGCGAGGAAGACCCAGGCGGCGACCGTCAGCGCGGCGAAGATCAGGACCGAGACGGGGATCCCGAGGACAGTGCCGCGGTCGATGCGCAGGAAGCCCGCGGTGAACTTCCCGGGCGCCGTGGAGCCGTCGGACATCGTCATGCCCGGGGTGACGGACTGGCCGTCGACCAGGATGAGTTTGCCGCCCTGGATCACGAACATGACGCCGAGGGTGGCCAGCATGTCGGGGATCTTCAGCACGACGATCAGGAGGGCGTTGAGCAGGCCCGCGAGGGCGCCCGCCGCCAGCACCGCCACGATCGCGACCGCGCCGACCTGGTTGTGGACGACCATGGTCTGGGCGGCGACCGAGACGCCGAGGCCGGCGACGGCGCCGACGGACATGTCCATTCCGCCGACGGCCATGGTGAGGGTGACGCCGAGGCCGAGGATCGCGGCGACGGAGACGTACCGGAGGGTGTCGAGGAGGGTCGCCGACTCGCGGAAGGTGCCCTCGCTCAGCGCGAAGTACAGGAAGAGCGCGACCGTGACGAAGATGAAGCCGTACTTGATCACGGCGTTCTGGACGCGCGCGGCGGTGGAGGTCGCGGGCCGGGTCGCCGTCTTGGCGGGGACCTCGGTGCTCTGGGTGGTGGTCATGGTGCTGCTTCCTTCGGCGGCCGGTGTCGGAGGGTCTCAGAGGGACCCGGCGATGGTCTGGATGACGCGGTCGCGCTCCGCGTCCTCGCCGTACGCGTCGAGGTGGACCTCACCGGCCGCGAGGACGACGACCCGGTCGGCGATCTCCAGGACCTCGTCGACGTCGGCGGACAGGACGAGCACGGCCGCGCCCTCGGCGGCGAGGGCGCGGGCGCGGCGGCCGATGTCGCGGCGCGCGCCGATGTCCACGCCGCGGAACGGCTCGTCCAGGATGAGGACACGCGGGGTCTCGGCGAGCCAGCGGCCGACGACCACCTTCTGCTGGTTTCCGCCGGAGAGTTCCTCCACGGTGCTGTGCTCGTCGCGGGTGACGATCCCGAGGGCCTCGACCGTGCCGCGGCCCAGGGCGTCCTCCCGGGACCGGCTCAGCAGGCCCGACGGCGAGAGGGACCTGAGGAACGGCAACGAGATGTTCTGCGCCACCGACCAGCCCGGGACCAGCGCGTCGGCGTGCCGGTCCTCGGGGACCAGGTGGACGCCCGCCCGGATGGCGTCGGCGGGACGGCGCGGCGCGTAGGCCCTGCCGTCCAGCGTGACGGCCCCGGTGCGGAAGGGCTCGGCGCCGAACAGGCCGCGGGCCAGTTCGGTCTTGCCCGCGCCCAGCAGGCCGACGACGCCGGTGACCTCGCCGGTGCGCAGGTCGAGGTCGAGCGGGGCGCGGCCGTCGAAGAGCCGTACGCCGCGCAGCGACAGGACGGTCTCGCCCTGGTCGCCCTCGCGGACGGGGCGGGCCGTCTGGGCCTCCTGGGCATGGGCGAGCATCGCGCGCAGGGCGGTGTCCCAGTCGAAGGGCCGGGTCTGGTCCTCGGTGAGCCGGCCGTCGCGCAGCACCACCAGCCGGTCGGCGAGGGCGTCGATCTCGCCGAGGCGGTGGGAGACGTAGAGCACCGCGATGCCGTCCTCGCGCATCCTGCCGATCAGCGCGAAGAGGCGTTCGGCCTCGGCCGCCGAGAGCGCGGAGGTGGGCTCGTCCAGGATGAGCAGGCGGGGGCGGGTGGCCAGGGCGCGGGCGAGGATCAGCAACTGTCGGTCGGAGATGCCGAGTTCGGTTACGTCCTGGCGCAGGACGGGGTCGCTCCAGTCCAGGCCGAGGGCCGCCTGGATCTCGCGGGCGCGGGCCAGGGTGCGGCTGCCGCTGAGGAACGGGTTGCCGCGCCTGCGGGCCAGTTCCTCGAAGACCAGGTTCTCGGCCACGCTGAGGCCGGGCACGATGCCCTCGCCGATGCGCTGGTGGACGGTCTGGATGCCCAACTGGCGGGCGGCGGCGGGGGACGGGAGGGCCACGGGCTCCCCCGCGACCCGTACCTCACCGCCGTGGCCGGGGTGCACGCCCGACAGGATCTTGATCAGCGTGGACTTTCCGGCGCCGTTCGCCCCGAGCAGCGCGACCACGCTGCCCGGGGCGATGTCGAGCGAGACCCCGGCCAGCACCGTCTTGCCGCCGAAGGCCATGCTGACGTCCGTCAGGCCGACCGCGGGCGTTCCCTCGGGAGCCGTCTCAGTGGGCGACATTGGGGATCCAGTCCGCGGTGCTGACCTTGGAGAGGTTCAGCGCGGGCAGGGCGGTGCGCAGCTGGTCCATGTTCTCGATCTTGTTCTTGACCAGGAAGTCCCGGGTGATGGCGACGGCCGGGAACTCGACCGAGGACTGGTTCAGCCGGCCGGCCAGTTCCAGCGCGGTGGTGCGGACCACGGCGGCGCCCACGGCGGACGGGTCGGTGCCCGCGGTGGCGACCCAGGGGCTGCCCGCGGCCGTCATGTTCTGGATGTCGGCGTTGGAGACGTCCGCGCCGAAGACCTTCACCTTGCCCTGGAGCTTCTTGTTCTGCACGGCGAGGACGGTGCCCTTGGCGAGCTCGTCGTAGGGCGCGAAGACGCCGGTCACGTCGGAGTGCTGGGTCAGGGCGGCGGAGACCAGCGGGACGTTGTCGGTGGCGGTCGAGTCGGTGACCTTGCCGACCTTGAACTCCTGGGTCCAGCCGTTGGCGGTGAGCGCCTTCTTCCAGACCGAGTCGCGCTTGTCGAGGGCCGCGTAACCGGCCACGTTGACGTAGCCGACCTTGGCGTTCTTCCCGACCGTCTGGGCCATCACGTCGAGGACGGCCTGCGCCATGCTGGCGTCGTCCTGCTCGGTGCTGACGACGGACTTGTTGGTCTGGTCGACGTCGTACACGACGACCTTGATGCCCTTCTTCACGGCCTGGTCGATCTCGGGCTGGATGGTGGCCGGGAACCCGTGGTCGACGATGATCGCCTGAGCGCCGGAGTTGATGGCGGAGGACAGGTCGGTGGCCTGCTTGGCGTTGTCGGCCTGGGCGTCGTACACCGTCAGGTCGATGCCGAGGGCCTTGGCCTGGGCCTTGGCGCCGTTGCCCCACTGCTCGAAGTAGTCGCCGGCGCCGCTCTGCCGGACCAGGGCGACCTTGACCGTGCCCTTGCTGAAGGGGGCGGGCTTCTTGCCGGTGGCGGCCGAGGCCGAGGCGGCGGTGTCGCTGCCCGTCTTGGCGGCGGCGTCCGAGGACTGCGAGCAGCCGGAGAGGGCCAGGGCGGAGACGGACGCCAGGGAGAGCGCGGCGAGAGGCAGGCGGACACGGGACATGACGGGCTCCAGGTGCGAGGGTGGTGCGAGAAGGGCGACGCGAAACAGCGCGAGGAGGAGGGCGGTGGCTCGGACCGGAGCGGGAACGGACGCGTCATTGCGCAACGTGTGGGCGTGCGCCCGTGGGACGGGCGTGCGGGGGCTCCGGGAGGGGTCAGCGACAGCTGGCCGTGGTCGACCGGAGCAGGTCCACGTACAGCCGCCGCACGAGCAGCAGCGTCTTCATACGCAGATCATGAGAACGGTTTCGGCCACTCGTCAAAGGGTGGGAAGCGGTTTCTCAACAGATGAGACAACTACTGGGTCACACATGGTGGCCGTTCGCCCTGGAGTTACCATCACGGTGGCGGCTTCCGCCCCGGAACGGTGAGGCCTGATGACGACATCGCGCACGAACGCGCTGCTCACGCCCCACGCGCGTCGCTGTAGCGGCGCGCGATGTCAGGGCTGACCCACCGCACCGCCCCCGCGCCGCCCGCAACCCGCCTCTCTCGCTCGTCCGGCGCTGTCTCGGTATCCGGACTTTCCTTCCCTTCTCCTGGAGTTGCTTCCATGACGCTGCTGACGACGTGGCCGGAATCCGGTCCCGAGACCCAGGTCCGCCGCACTTCGGACCCCGCCGAGATCGCGGAGGCGCTCAAGCCGCTCGGCGTGCGCTACGAGCAGTGGCCGATCCGCGAGGACGTGCCGTTCGACGCCGACAGCACAACCGTGTTCGCCGCGTACGGCCCCGAGATCGACAAGCTCAACGCCGAGGAGGGCTTCACCACCGTCGACGTGCTCGGTCTGCACCCGAGCGACGACCCCGAGTACCCCGCGAAGGCGAAGGCCGCGCGGGAGAAGTTCCTCCAGGAGCACACCCACGACGACGATGACGAGGTCCGCTTCTTCGTCTCCGGCTCCGGCATCTTCTACCTGCACGTCGACGGGGAGGTGCACGCGGTCCTCTGCGAGAAGGGCGACCTGCTGGGCGTGCCGCGGGGCACCACCCACTGGTTCGACATGGGCACGAAGCCGTCGTTCACCGCGATCCGGTTCTTCCACGAGGAGGACGGCTGGATCGGCACCTTCACGGGTGCGGCCATCTCCTCCCGCTTCCCGGACTACGACACGATCGCGGCCGGGTACGGGGCGGACAAGGGCGCGGTGTGAGCGTCCCGGTCCCGCCCCCGCGGTTCGCCGTGGACGCCGTGGTGCTCGACATCGAGGGCACCACGAGCGCCACGGGTTTCGTCGTGGACGTGCTGTACCCGTACTCCCGCTCCCGGTTCGCGGCACTGCTCTCCGAGCGGAGCGGTGATCCGGAGGTGGCGCGGGCCCTCGCACAGGTACGCGAGCTGACCGGCGACCCGCACGCCGGACCGGCCGCGGTCGTCAGGACGCTGAACGCCTGGCTCGACGAGGACCGCAAGGCGACCCCGCTGAAGACCCTTCAGGGCCTCATCTGGTCGGAGGGTTTCGCCCGCGGCGACCTCGTCTCGCACTTCTACGACGACGTCGTACCGGCCCTGCGCGCCTGGCACGCCGCGGGCCTGCGCCTGTACGTCTACTCCTCCGGCTCGGTGGCGGCCCAGCGGGCCTGGTTCTCCTCGACCCCCGAGGGCGACCTGCTGCCGCTGGTCCACGGCCTCTACGACACCGAGAACGCCGGTCCCAAGCAGGAGCCGGAGTCGTACCGGCGTATCGCGGAGTCGACGGGCCTCGCGCCCGGACGGCTCCTGTTCCTCTCCGACCGGCCCGGCGAACTGGACGCGGCCCGTACCGCGGGCTGGCACACCGTCGGGATCCGGCGGCCCGGGGAGCCGTTCTTCCAGCAGGGCGTCGGCGACCACGCGCAGGCGGGGACGTTCGACGAGATCCGCATCAGCACGACCGGGAGCACCACGTGAGCGCCGACATCACCGCATCCGACCTCCGGGAGGCCGGGGCCGTCCTCGCCGCCGAGTCCGCCCGGTTCGCCTCCTTCGGCTGGATGCGCGGTACGTCCGGCAACCTGTCCGTGGTGGTCTCCCGGGACCCGCTGCGGCTCGCGGTCACCGCGAGCGGCCACGACAAGGGCGAACTGACGCCCCAGGACGTGGTGCTGGTCGACGGGCAGGGCACCGCCGTGGGCGAGGGCAGGCCGTCGGCGGAGGCGGAACTGCACGCGCGGGTGGCCGCGCTGACGGGCGCGGGCGCGGTGGTGCACGTGCACACCGTGGCGTCGGTGGCCATGGGGCACCGGCAGCCGGGCGGGATCGTCCTCCGGGACCTGGAGATGCTCAAGGGCGTCGGGCAGCCCGCCCATGACGTCGAGGTGACGCTGCCGGTCATCGGCAACAGCCAGGACATGAAGGTGCTCGGCGACCGGCTGGCGGCGGCCCGGGATCCGCGGATGCCCGCGGTGGTCGTCGCCGGGCACGGCCTGTACGTGTGGGGCGCCGATCCGCGGCAGGCCCGGCACCACACGGAAGTCGTCGAGTGGCTGCTGGAGCTGGAGCTGACGCGGCGCTGAGCCGAGCGCGCGGGCGGCCACGGGGGCCGCGGCCGGCCGGCCGTGGCCCCCGGCGTGTTCAGCGCAGCCGGTCCCCGGGCAGCTCCCCCGCCGACACCTCCAGCACACCCCGCTCGGTCACCAGCCCCGTGACCAGCCGGCCCGGCGTCACGTCGAACGCCGGGTTGTGGCCGCGCGACCCGGCCGGCGCCGTGCGGACGCCCGCCCACTCCAGCACCTCGTCCTCGCCGCGCAGTTCGATGTGGATGTCGTCGCCGGTCGGCGTCGTCAGGTCGACCGTGGTCGTCGGCGCCGCCACCAGGAACGGGATCCCGGCGTACGCGCAGGCGAGGGCCACGCCCACGGTGCCCACCTTGTTGGCCGTGTCGCCGTTGGCCGCGATCCGGTCGGCGCCGACGACCGCCGCGTCGACCTCGCCGCGCAGAATGGTCCCGGCGGCGGCCGCGTCGGCCTGGACGTAGTGCGGGATGCCCTCCTGGACGAGTTCCCAGGCGGTCAGCCGGGAGCCCTGCAGCAGAGGGCGTGTCTCGTCGGCGTACACGGACTCCAGGCATCCGCGCGCGTGCAGTTCCCGGATCACGCCGAGCGCCGTGCCCCAGCCGGCCGTGGCCAGCGCGCCCGTGTTGCAGTGGGTGAGGATCCGCAGCGGCCGGTCCACGCCGGCCTTCTTCAGCAGCCAGTCGGCCCCGTGACCGCCCATCGCGCGGTTGGCGTCGACGTCCTCGCGCTGGACGGCGGCGGCCTCCGCGAGCACGGCGTCGAGCCCCTCCGCGAAGCGGGCCATGACCCGGTCCACGCACACCATCAGGTTGACCGCGGTCGGGCGTGCCTCCCGGATGCGGGCCACGGCCTCGCGCACCCGCGCCTCGCTCCAGCCCTCGCGTTCGCCCTGGAGCAGCGCCAGCGCGACGCCGTAGGCGCCGGCCGCCCCGATCGCGGGCGCGCCCCGCACCACGAGCCGCTGGATCGCGTCCACCAGGGTGTCCACATCCCGGACGTCCACGGTCTCGGTGCGATGCGGCAGCCGGGTCTGGTCTATGAGCGTGAGGCCGGTTCCCGTCCAGTCGACGGCGCGCAGTTCCTGGGACATGACGGAACGCTCCTGATGTTTCGATGGTGCCCGCCACCGTACATGACCTGGGCGAACCACAGTTCGAGACAGAGGGGCGGTGGGCCGGGCCCGGGTGTTAGAGTCCTGCCCCCGCATGGCCGCACGGACGATCTTGGAGGCCCTGGTATGATCGTCACCCGGGGTTTCACCGGACGCTCGCGCGCCGAGGAGCGTGATCCGCGGCTGCCGCCCGGCCAGTACGACGCGGGGGACTCCTGGCCCGTGCTCTCCGCCGAGGTCACCCCCGACCTCGCGGCCGCCGACTGGTCGTTTCGCGTCGACGGTCTGGTGGCCGAGGAACGCACCTGGTCCTGGGAGGAGGCCCACACCCTTCCGCGGTCCGGGTACGAGGGCGACATCCACTGCGTCACCAGCTGGTCGAAGTTCGGGGTGCGGTTCGGCGGGGTGTCCCTGGACACCTTCCTGGAGCTCGCCCGCCCCCTCCCCTCGGCCACGCACGCCGTCGCGTACGCGCACACCGGGTACACCGCGAACCTGCCGCTGTCCGACCTGACCGGGGGACGCGCGTGGATCGCCTGGGAGTTCGGCGACGAGCCGCTGGAACCCGGACACGGCGGCCCGGCCCGGCTCGTCGTACCCCACCTGTACTTCTGGAAGAGCGTCAAGTGGATCGCGGGCCTGCGCCTCCTCGACCACGACGAACCCGGCTTCTGGGAGCAGAACGGCTACCACGCCCGCGGCAACCCGTGGCACGAGGAGCGCTACGCCGGTGACTGAGAAGACGGCCGAGCCCTTCGCTCCGCCGACCCGGTTCGCGGTGCCGGGACGGATCGCCGTGAGCAACCGGGCCGCGGCCACCTGGCAGCCGGCCCGGCTCGTCGAGATCCGCCGTGAGACGCCACGCGCCTCGACGTTCCGGTTCGCCGTGCCCGGCTGGGCGGGCCATCTGGCCGGCCAGCACCTGATGCTGCGTCTGACGGCCGCCGACGGATACGTCGCCCAGCGTCACTACTCGATCGCGTCGGCGCCCGGCGACGGCAGCCACGTCGAACTCACCCTCGACCACGTCGAGGGCGGCGAGGTGTCGGGCTGGTTCCACCGGGTCGCC
The DNA here is from genome assembly GCF_040703965.1 of Streptomyces sp. NPDC006655. Classification (NCBI taxonomy): domain Bacteria; kingdom Bacillati; phylum Actinomycetota; class Actinomycetes; order Kitasatosporales; family Streptomycetaceae; genus Streptomyces; species Streptomyces sp. NPDC006655. The sequence goes on from NZ_JBEYJU010000081.1 coordinate 10,846, forward strand.
CGGCTCGGTGACACCGTCGAGGTACGCGGCCCGCTCAGCGGGTTCTTCGCCTGGCCCGGCGACCGCCCGGCCCTGCTGCTCGGTGCCGGCTCCGGCGTCGTCCCGCTGATGTCGATGGTCCGCGACCACCGCCTGCGCCGGCTGACCGTCCCGATGCGCCTGCTGGTCTCGGCCCGCTCCCCCGAGGACCTGATCTACGCCGACGAGTACGGGGCGGAGACCACCCCCGTCTTCACCCGCACGGGCCCGCCCGGAGTACGGCCCGGAGTACGGCCCGGCCGCCTGTCCGCGGCCCACCTCGAACCGTACCTGGCGCAGCCTCCGGCCGGGGGCTGGGAGGCGTACGTGTGCGGCTCCAACGGCTTCGCCGAGCACGCCTCCCGGCTGCTCGCCGGGCTGGGCCAGCCCGTGGACCGGATCCGCGTCGAGCGCTTCGGCTGAGCCCGGCCCCGAGGGAAGCGGGGCGGGCGACGACTCGGCCGCCGCCGTGGTGAAATCCAACGAGACGACGTCCGACGAGCTGCGCGCGGTCACCGGCAGCGGGTCGGCAGGGGACCGACCGGGCATGGCCACAGTGACGACAGGCGCACATCGCCCCGGGCCCGCCGTGGCCGAGCCGACCCGGCAGGACGCCGGTTCCGGCGGGGACCGGCGGAAGTGAGGAGAGAGCCGTGTTCTACCACCTGCTCAAGTACGTGCTGCTCGGGCCGCTGTTGCGCGTGGTGTTCCGGCCCCGGATCGAGGGTCTGGAGCACGTGCCCGCGTCGGGGCCGGCCATCGTCGCCGGCAATCACCTCTCCTTCTCCGACCACTTCCTGATGCCGGCCGTCCTGAAGCGGCGCATCACCTTCCTGGCCAAGGCGGAGTACTTCACCGGACCGGGTCTCAAGGGCCGGCTGACCGCGTTCTTCTTCCGCAGCGCCGGACAGATCCCGGTGGACCGCTCGGGGAAGGAGGCCGGCCAGGCGGCGATCCGCGAGGGGCTCGGGGTGCTGGCCGAGGGAGAGCTGCTCGGCATCTACCCGGAGGGCACCCGCTCGCACGACGGCCGTCTCTACAAGGGCAAGGTGGGGGTCGCCGTGATGGCGCTGCGCGCCGGTGTCCCGGTGATCCCGTGCGCCATGATCGGCACCTTCGAGGCGCAGCCGCCCGGGAAGGTCGTCCCCACCCTGCACCCCGTCGTGATCCGCTTCGGCCGGCCTCTGGACTTCTCACGCTACGCGGGCATGGAGAGCGAGAAGGCGATCCTGCGCGCCATCACCGACGAGATCATGTACGCCATCCTGACCCTCTCCGGTCAGGAGTACGTCGACCAGTACGCGGCGGTCGTCAAGGCGGAGCAGACGGCGGCGAAGGGCGAGAAGGAGCGCAGGTTCCCGCGCGCGCCGCTGAGTTGACGTCGGACGGCGCAGGGGCGGCGGGAAGGGGCGGCGGGAACGCTCCCGCCGCCCCGCACCGCGGTGCGAGAAGGGTTACGGCTGCGGTGTGGCGTGCGGTGTGCAGGTGACGTCCGCGCCGTCCAGCTCGCCGGTGAGCAGGTAGGAGTCGACACGGCTGTTGATGCACGGGTTGACCAGGCCGGTCACGCCGTGCGAGCCGGCGCCCTGCTCGGTGATGAGGCGGGAGCCCCTGAAGCGCTTGTGCAGTTCGACGGCGCCCTGGTACGGGGTGGCGGCGTCACGGGTGGACTGCACGATCAGCACCGGCGGCAGGCCCTTGTGGGTGGTGACGTCCACCGGGGTCTGCTGCTTGACCGGCCAGGTGGCGCAGGGCAGGTTCATCCATGCGTTGGCCCAGGTCATGAACGGGTACTTCTTGTTGAGCTCGGTGTTGTCGCGGTCCCACTTCCGCCAGCGGGTGGGCCACTTGGCGTCGGTGCACTCGACGGCGGTGTAGACGGCGTTGCCGTTCTCCGAGGAGATGTTGCCGGCGGTGTCGGAGAGGTCCGGAGCGGCGGCGTCGACCAGCGCCTGGGTGTCACCGGCGACGTACTTGCTGAACACCGTGGCGACCGGGACCCACGAGGAGTCGTAGTACGGGGCGTTCTGGAAGAAGGAGATCAGCTCGGCCGGGCCGACGACCCCGCCGATCGGGTTCGCCTTGGCGGTGGCGCGCAGCTGGAGCCACTTGGCCTGGACGGCGTCGCGCGTGGTGCCCAGGTGGAAGGCGGAGTCGTGGGCGGCGACCCAGTCCTCCCAGTCCTTCCAGCGGCCCTCGAAGGCGATGTCCTGGCCGAGGTTGGCCTCGTACCAGATGTTCTCGCGGGACGGGTTGACGACGCTGTCCACGATCATCCGGCGGACGTGCCCCGCGAACAGCGTCCCGTACACGGCGCCGAGGTAGGTGCCGTAGGAGACACCGAGGTAGTTGAGCTTCTTCTCGCCGAGCGCGGCCCGGATGACGTCGAGGTCCCGGGCGGTGTTCGGGGTGGTCATCTGCTGGAGCACCGCCTTGCCGGTGCGCTCGGCGCAGCCGTCCGCGTACTCCCTGGCGAGCTTGCGCTGGGCCGTCTTGTCGGCCTCGGTGTCCGGCACCGGGTCGGCCTTCGGCGCCTTCACGAACTCCTGCGGGTCCATGCAGGAGATGGGCGCGGAGTGGCCGACGCCGCGGGGGTCGAAGCCCACGAAGTCGTATGCCTTGGAGGCGTTGACCCACAGGGGGTTCTTGTTGACGACCCGGAGCGGGAAGCGCATCCCGGAGCCGCCGGGGCCGCCGGGGTTGTAGACGAGCGCGCCCTGGCGCTCCGCCTTCGTCCCCGTGCTGGCTATTCGGTCGACGGCGAGCCGGATCTGCTTGCCGTAGGGCTTCGTGTAGTCGAGCGGCACAGTGACCCAGCCGCACTGGACGGGCTTGGCGAAGCCCCAGTCGGCCGGGCAGTCCGCCCAGTCGATGCCCGCCTTGGCGGCCCGCGCGGCGGCGATCGCCGCGCCGCGCTGCTGCCGGTCCTGGCCGCCGTGCCGGGCCTCGGCGCCGGCCGCGGGGGCCGCGAGCGCCCCGGTGATCAGGCTCGCGGTGACGAGCGCGCCCGCCGAACCGAGCGCCAGCGTCCGGCTCCTCGATCTGAAGTTGTCCCTCAAGTGGGCCCCTCCCCCTACATGGTTACGAATGGTCAGGGAGGATCTTTCCGGCTGCGACTCTCCTCTGCACAAGGCATGTCAGCCGTTCTTTACCAATCCGATATCCGGTTGACGTGCCCCGCTGAGCGGATCACCCTCCCCATTCCCCCAGGGCCGCGTCCAACACCCGCCGAAGCCGCAGCGCGTCCGCCGCCACCGCGCTCACCAGCACCGCGGGCCCGGCCAGCGGAGTGAGCGCCGCGTACTCCCCCAGCATCCGCGCCCGCACCGGCTCGTCGGCGAACTCCGGTCGTACGATGACGAGTTGACCCACGGCCCGGTGTCCCGCCACAACGGCGGGGCCGTCCCAGCCGCCGGGCGCGCCGGGCCCGCAGGCCAGTTCCTGATCGAGTACGACGCTCCCGGCGACCCGCACGGTGAGCCGGCTGCCCAGTCGTCCCGGTGTCTCCCCGGCCCGTCCGAGCACCTGCTCCTCACGCAGCACGAGCCGGCCGCCCGCACCCACCTCGACCCGGGTGGTGACGTACAGTTCGCTCCCCTTGGCCGAGATCAACTGCTCGGGCAGCCAGTGCAGTTCGCCGCCGTCTTCGACGTCGAGCCGGACGTCGTACCGGGCCTCGCCCTTCGACTGTCCCGGCAGCGCGATGGTCGCGGCGGCCGACCCCACCCGCAGCCGGGCGCCGCGCTCCACCGTGGCCTCGACGGCGAACCGGTCCCCGCCGAGCGGGCCGCTCATCGCCCCGACGACCATCACCCGGGCCTCGGCACCGCTCCCCCGGGTACGCCGCAGGGCCAGCGGCCCCTCGCCCTCCAGCACGGGCAGCGAGGTGCCGCCCCGCCCGTCCTCCCGTGCGACCATCCTCGCGGTCGCACGCACGCCGGTGGCGGTCACGCCGTCCATGCGGCGAGCCGCTCCCGCACCCAGCCGGCCACGTCGCCCACCCCGGTCTCACCGCGCAACGACTGGAAGACCACCGGCAGTTCGGCGCGCTGCGCCTTGGCGTCCGCGGCCATCCGGGCCAGGTCGGACCCCACGTACGGCGCCAGGTCGGTCTTGTTGACGACCAGCAGGTCGGCGGTGGTGACACCGGGTCCGCCCTTGCGGGGGATGTCGTCGCCCCCGGCCACGTCGATCACGAAGATCTGCGCGTCCACGAGTCCCCTGGAGAAGGTGGCCGTGAGGTTGTCCCCGCCGGACTCGACGAGGATGAGGTCCAGCGGCCCGACTTCCTCCTCCAGGTCCTCCACGGCTTCGAGGTTGGCCGAGATGTCGTCCCTGATCGCGGTGTGCGGGCAGGCCCCCGTCTCGACGGCGGCGATCCGCTCGGGGGGCAGCACGGCTTCCCTCAGCAGGAACTCGGCGTCCTCGCGGGTGTAGATGTCATTGGTGACGACGGCGAGGGACAGTTCGTCCCGCAGCAACCGGCACAGCGCGGCGACGGTGGCGGTCTTGCCGGATCCGACCGGCCCGCCGAGTCCGATCCGCAGGGCGCGCCGGGACCCGTCGGGCCGGCGGGCGTCGGCGCTGACGGCGACGGGACCGTGCCGGTGATCGTGGTCGAGATGCATGTACGGCTCCTTGTTCAGCAGGTTCTGCGGTCGGCCCGTCCGGGACCGTCCCGTCGGGCCGGGTGCGGGGTGGAGACGGCTACGAGGCGAACAACCGCACCGCCCACCCCGCATGCCACTCGGCGCCGATCTCCAGCAGCGGCGCGGACGCCGCCGGCAGTGCCTCGGCCCCGTCCCCGACCGCTCTGCGCGCCGCCTCCACCGCCCGGTCGGCCACCCGGTCCACCTCGGGCGCCAGCCGGCCGAGCACACCCGTCGCCTCGAACGGATCCAGACTCAGCAGCCGCACCACCGCCGTGGCCGGCCCGCTGACGCACTCGTACGCCGCGCAGTGGGCCGCGTCCTGGGCGGAGAGACCCGCCGCCCTGGCCACCACGCCCAGCACCACGGGCTGGTGGGCACCCTTGGGGAACTCCTCGGCCACGGCGTCGAGTTCAGCGCTCGGCCAGGTGGTACGCGCGGCCCTCAGCAGTTGCCGTCCGAGCCGGCGCGCGGCGCCCCGCAACGCGGGCGACGGGGTCCGCGCGTCGGCTGCGGCGTCCAACTCCCGCACCTCGACACCGAGTACGGCGGCCGCGGCGAGCGCACCCGCCACCAGCCCCGTGGTGTGCAGCCGGCCACGGCAGAACTCCTCGAGGCTCGCCGCCCCGGTGATCCGCCCGGCCTTCACGGCCGCCTCCGCCCCACCCGAGTGCGCATGGCCTCCGGCGGGGAAGCGGCCGTCGGCCAGCACCAGCAACGCTGCCCGGGACATCAGGGACCTCGGCTCTCAGAAGAGGAAGTAGCGCTGGGCCATGGGCAGTTCGGCCGCCGGTGCGGCCTCCACCAGCTCTCCGTCGATGTGCACCGCGAAGCTGTCGGGATCGATCCGGACACTGGGCCGCGCGTCGTTCTCCCGCATGTCCGCCTTGGTCACACCGCGGGTGGAGTCGATGGCGACGAACCGCTTGCCGAGCTGCAACCGCTCGGGCAGTCCGTCCTCGATCGCCAGCGGGGCGACGAAGTTGAAGGAGTTGGCGGCCGGGGCCCGCCCGATCGCCCCGTACATGGGGCGCGGCAGGATCGGCTGGGGCGTCGGGATCGACGCGTTGGCGTCGCCCATCTGGGCGTAGGCGATCTGGCCGCCCTTGAGGACGAGGTGCGGCTTGACGCCGAAGAACGCGGGCTCCCAGAGCACGAGGTCGGCGAGTTTCCCGGTCTCCACCGAGCCGATCTCCCGGGCCAGGCCCTGGGCGAGCGCCGGGTTGATCGTGTACTTGGCGACGTACCGCCGTACCCGGTGGTTGTCGGCCCGGCCGTCGCCCGGCAGGGCGCCCCGCCGCCGCTTCATCACGTGGGCGGTCTGCCAGGTCCGCAGGATCACCTCGCCCACCCGGCCCATGGCCTGCGCGTCGGAGGAGATGATGGAGATCGCGCCGAGGTCGTGGAGTATGTCCTCGGCGCCGATGGTCGAGGGCCGGATCCGGGACTCGGCGAACGCCAGGTCCTCCGGCACCGCCGGGTTGAGGTGGTGACACACCATCAGCATGTCGAGGTGTTCCTCGGCGGTGTTCACCGTGTACGGGCGCGTGGGGTTCGTCGAACTCGGCAGCACGTGCGGCTCGGAGACGACGGTCATGATGTCCGGCGCGTGCCCGCCGCCCGCGCCCTCGGTGTGGTAAGCGTGGATGCCGCGCCCGCCGATCGCGGCGAGCGTGTCCCCGACGAACCCGGCCTCGTTCAGCGTGTCCGTGTGGATGGCCACCTGGATGCCCGTCCGGTCGGCGACGGTCAGGGCGGCGTCGATGACGGCGGGGGTGGAGCCCCAGTCCTCGTGGAGCTTCAGGCCCAGGGCGCCGCCCCGGATCTGGGAGAGCATCGCCTCGTGCGAGACGGTGTTGCCCTTGCCGAGGAAGCCGATGTTGAGCGGGTACTGCTCCATCGCCTCCAGCATCCGGGCGAGGTGCCAGGGGCCGGGGGTGACGGTGGTCGCCTTGGATCCCTCGGCGGGGCCGGTGCCGCCGCCCACCAGGGTGGTGACGCCCGCCGCCAGCGCCTCGTCGGCGATCTGGGGGCAGATGAAGTGGACGTGGGCGTCGATGGCGCCCGCGGTCAGGATCCGCCCGTTGCCGGCGATGACCTCGGTCTCGGGCCCGATCACCAGGTCCGGGTGCACCCCGTCCATGGTGTCGGGGTTGCCGGCCTTGCCGATGCCGGTGATACGGCCGTCGCGGATGCCGACGTCGGCCTTGACGACGCCCCAGTGGTCGATGATCACCGCGCCGGTGACGATCGTGTCCGGGGTGCCTTCCGCGCGGGTGGCGCGGGACTGGCCCATGGACTCGCGGATGACCTTGCCGCCGCCGAAGACCGCCTCGTCACCGGCGAGCCCGGGGCCGCCCGAGCGGTCCTCCTCGATCTCCACGAGCAGGTCGGTGTCGGCGAGCCGGATCCGGTCGCCGGTGGTCGGGCCGAACAGGTCGGCGTAGGCGGCGCGGGAGATCTCAGGCATCGAGGGCACCTCCGGTCTCCCCGCGCAGCCCGGGCACCACACGGGCACCGGCGAGCGGGACGAGTTCGACGTCGACGGGGATGCCGGGCTCGAAGCGGACGGCGGTGCCGGCGGCGATGTTCAGCCGCTTGCCGCGCGCCGCGGCCCGGTCGAACTCCAGTCCGGGGTTGGCCTCGGCGAAGTGGTAGTGGGAGCCGACCTGGACGGGGCGGTCGGCGGCGTTCAGGACGGTCAGCGAGGTGGTCTCGCGGCCCTCGTTGTACACGACCGGCCCCTCGGCGAAGAGGACCTCTCCGGGAATCATCGGCGGCCTCTCAGACGATCGGGTCGTGGACGGTGACGAGCTTGGTGCCGTCCGGGAAGGTCGCCTCGACCTGCACGTCATGGATCATCTCGGGGATGCCCTCCATGACGTCGTCCCGGGTGAGCAGCTTGCGCCCGGAGGCCATCAGTTCGGCGACGGTACGGCCGTCACGTGCGCCTTCGAGGATGTGCGACGTGATGAGGGCGACCGCCTCGGGGTGGTTCAGCCTCAGTCCGCGGGCCCGGCGCCTCTCGGCCACGTCGGCCGCCACATGGATCAGCAGCCGCTCTTGCTCGTGCGGGGTCAGTTGCACGTCCCACCTCACAGTCCTCGCTCCGGACCGTGCGGGGTCCGGTTGCCGCAGCCACCGCGGCGGATCGGGCCCGCGAACCCGATCCGGCCAGGAAAACCGCTGGTGGCATGGATCGGCAGGCTAGTTTGCCGGAGTTTCGGTGACGTTAACCGGACCTTGATCACTCCATGACCGGCGCATGGGGGCGCACGGCTGGGCCGAACGGGTCGTCCCGTCACCGGCCGCCCCGCGCACGGCCGTCCGGGTGACCACCGCGCGCCGGGCACACGGCATCGGCCCTTACCCGGGACACCCCGGGGAGGGCCGATACCGGTGCCGACTGCCGTGCCGGCGGCTAGGAGCCCGCGGTCCCGCGGTGCTCCGCAGCGATGCCGAAGCGGCCGCGCTCGGGGCGTACGGCGGCGGTCTCGCGCACGCCGGAGACGGAGCTGACCACCTGGCTCTCGGTGGCTTCGGGGAGCTCTTCGAGGCGCTCGAGGTCGTCGGCGGAGACGAGGGCGACCAGCGGCTTGCCGTGGCGTGTCACGACCACGCGTTCACCGCCGTACACCACCCGGTTGATCAGTTCGGCGAGCTCAGCCCTGGCTTGCGTCACCGGAATCTCGTAGGCCATACACCCCAGCTTACGGGGCGCCCCCGGCGACACATCTTGTTCGGCGACAGCGGAATCTCCGCCCTGACGTATGTACGTCCTGTACATTTCTTACAGTCTGCTCAGCCGTCGAGACGCCCAGCCGCGAGGAAGTGGTATCGCCATGACCCGACCGTCCGCCCGTTACGTCCTGCCCGAGTTCACCGAACGCACCACCGCCGGGCAACGCACCCTGGACCCGTACTCCAAGCTGCTGGAGGAGCGGATCGTCTTCCTGGGCGCCCCCGTCGACGAGACCTCGGCCAACGACGTGCTGGCGCAGCTCATGTACCTGGAGTACGCGGCTCCGGAGCGGGACATCTCGCTGTACATCAACTCCCCGGGCGGGTCGTTCAGCGCGATGGCCGCGATCTACGACACGCTCCGGTACGTCACCTGCGAGGTGGCGACCGTCTGCCTGGGTCAGGCCGGGGCCTCGGCCGCGGTGCTGCTCGCGGCCGGCACCCCGGGCAAACGCTCGGTGCTGCCCGGCGCCCGCATCGTGCTGCAGCAACCGGCGCTGCCGGAACCGGTGCGGGGGCAGCCGAGTGATCTGCTCATCCAGGCGGCCGAGTGGGAACGGACCCGCGGGATGGTGGAGGAGATGCTCGTCCGGCACACCGGGCGCACCCCCGAGCAGGTCCAGCGGGATCTGGAGCGGGACCTGGTCCTGGACGCGCCGGGGGCGGTGGCGTACGGGCTGGCGGACCGGGTGATGCCCACGCACAGGCCCCCGCTCGGCCGGCCGCACGCGGGGTGAGCCGCCGATGCTGCCACCGGAGCTGCCGCCGCTGCCCGCGCTGACCCGCGCGGAGGGCGAGCTGATCGACCGTTACCTGGACGTGGTCGATCTGCTGGGCCGTATCAACCCGGCGCAGAACGAGGACACCTACCGCGGTCTGCGCGCCGCGCAGGCGCTGGTGCGCGCGGCGTCCGAGCTGCGCGACGCCCTGGCCCTGATGCATCGACGGGGCGAGACGGAGCTGCACGGGGACACGCTGGCACGGGCGTTGCGGGTGCTCGACGGCGAGCGCCGGACCGCTCGCGTCGCACTCCCGCCCGACTGCGTACGGTGACCTCCGCAGGACTCCGGTCCGATGCGTCGACGCCACGCCCGGACCGGAGTTGAAACGACCCAAAGGGGTTACCGCCGTTCGGCGGAGTGTGGCGTGGTTTTACCTGACCGAAAAAGCCGCTCGACTCGCCTGCGCCATGGTGGTCGTGGAGGGCTTCGACGCAGGTCCGGGGCTACGCAGGGGAGTTGACGGATAATCGAACACAGAGCTGTCCACCCGAACGGGTGGGTGGTGAGTAACCCCACAAATCCCCGATTCCGTTGGGATTTTCGGACACGAGTGCGTGAAGATCCCGTCTGACGACAAGCCCCCGCCACCACGGCGGGGCGGTCCGGGCGGACGCCGAGTCCTGCCGCCGCCCGGATGACGTCGACAGCAGTGCATCGGCAGGAGTGGAGGACCCAAGCACGACGGGTCGCCGGCACGGTCACGCCATGACCGGACCGAGCAGCCCTTGGGGTGAAGCCGTGGCAACGCGGCCGGGCAACTTCGCCAGCCCGAATCCGACAGGTCATCCTTCACAGGCGGCTGACGAAGGGTTGCGCATGACTGCGCTCAATCGTGTTCCGTCGCTCATGGCTCGGGCCGGTACGGCCTCGGCGCTGACGATCGCCGCCGTGGGCGGCTCGATCGTGATCCCTGGTGTCGCCTCCGACGCCTCGGCCGCCACGCTGGCGACGAAGGCACTGCAGGTCGCTGCCTCGAAAAAGGGCTCACCCTACCGGTGGGGCGCCACCGGACCGAACAGGTTCGACTGCTCCGGGCTCACGCTGTACTCGTTCAAGAAGGCGGGCAAGACCCTGCCGCGAACGGCGGCCCAGCAGTACAACAAGACCCGTCACATCTCGGCCGGCAGCCGCAAGGCCGGGGACCTGGTCTTCTTCCACTCGGGTTCCAGCGTGTACCACGTCGGCATCTACGCCGGGAAGGGAAAGATCTGGCACGCCCCGAAGACCGGGGACGTGGTGAAGCTCCAGAAGATCTGGACGAAGAGCGTCTGGTACGGCCGGGTCAGCTGACCCCGCCGCGCACCGGCCGGCGGGAGCCCAGGGCTACGGCTCCTGCTGGCCGACCGCGGTGACGGGGTGGGCCGGGACCGTCCAGGGCAGTTCGACGAAGACCGTCTTGCCGCCCTCCCGGGTGGGGCGGACCCGGAGTCTGCCGCCGTACTCGGCGGTGAGCCAGCGGATGATGACCATGCCGCGGCCGTTGTCCTGCTGGACCGCGGCGGGAAGTCTCCTGGGGAAGCGCGGATGACTGTCCGTGACGCCGATGCGCAGGTGCTCGTCACGGTCGAGGACGAGGTCCAGCGTGAAGGTGGGCGACTGCCCGAAGGTGTGCTGCACGGCGTTGGTGGCGAGTTCGGAGACGATGAGGCGGATGGTGTCCGCCGTTTCCGTCTCCGGTGGCAGTCCCCACTCCGCGAGGGTGTCCAGCGCATACGCCCGGGCCGCGGCGACCGAGGCGGGTTCGCTCGGCAGGGTGACGGATGCTTCCAGGTGGTCTGCCATGGCGACGTCGTCCCTTTCCTCGGGACCGGAGTCCGACTTCCTCGGGACCGGGGTCCGGCACGGTGGGGATGGTTCGAGTACGGTCCCGGACTGGTACTTCTCCGCCAGACTGCCATCACGGGGGCGGTCACGGGGAGCGATCCACCAAGATGTGCATATATCTGTCGCTCGAAGCGGTGAACTCTGCGACACCGGACCGTATATGGGCGGCCAGATTGAGTAGGGAGTAGCCCATGCAGAACGGTCCCGCGGTACGCCGCCGGAAACTGGGCACCGAACTGCGCATGCTGCGCACCGGTGCGGGTCTCACGAGCGGCGAGGCCGCCCGCCTGGTGGGCTGGCACCAGTCGAAAGTGAGCCGGATCGAGACCGGCGCCAGCGGTGTGAAACCGGCCGATGTGCGGTTACTCCTCGACGCCTACGGGGTGGCCGAGGGGCAACTGCGCGAGTTGCTCCTGGTATTGGCGGGGTCGGAGGACACCGCGGGGCGACACCACTGGTGGCACGCCTATCGAGGGGTGCTGCCGCCCGCCTACCGGGATTTCATCAGCCTGGAGTCGCAGGCGGGCGCGATGCGCACGCTGGAGACCTCGGTGGTGCCGGGGCTGCTGCAGACCGCCGAGTACGCCCGCGCGGTGACCCGGGCGGCCGCCGACGGGCTCGACGACGAGGCCCTCGACGCGCTGGTGGAGGTACGTCTGGCCAGGCAGGACGTGCTACGGGGCGATCCGCCGCTCAAGCTGAGCGCAGTCCTGGACGAGGCGGTGCTGCGCCGGGAGGTGGGCGGCCCGGGGGTGATGGCCCGCCAGCTGGAGCGGCTGACGGAGGCGGCCCGGTTGCCGCAGGTGCGGCTCCAGGTGCTGCCGTTCGCCGCGGGGGCGCATATCGGCATCACCGGCCCTTTCGTAATCTTCTCATTTCCGCGCACTTCCGATCTGGATGTGGTTGTTCTCGACCAGTTGACGAGTAGCCTCTACCTCGAACGGAAAGAAGACCTCCAGGCCTACGCGGAGGCCTTCAACACCCTTCAGATCCACGCCCTTTCACCCGAGGACTCGTTGGATTACATCGCCGGGATAGGTGACGGCGCGTAAGGAGGCACCATGACTGCACTGCCTCGGAATGTACCTTCAAGTACGGATCTGCCCGGTGTGCGATGGCTGCGCAGCAGCTACAGCACCGGAGCGAACAACTGCGTGGAGACGGCACGGCCGCACTCCGGCCCACCGGCCGGGCTGCTCGCCGTACGCGACTCCAAGCACCCCGCCGGGCCCGCGCTGCTCTTCTCCCCCGAGAGCTGGGCGGGTTTCGTGGCCACGTTCACCGGCTGATCAGCCGGCAACCGATTCCGTATCCGCATGCGCGCAAGGCCCGGCCGTGTCACGCCGACTCATGGTCGTGTCTCGCCGATCACACGTACAGCGCGTTCGATCTCGGCCCCGGAGAGGTCGGCACGGGCGGTCAGCCTGAGCCGTGAGATGCCGTCCGGCACGGAAGGCGGACGGAAACAGCCCACGGCCAGGCCTGCCGACCGGCAGTCGGCCACCCACCGCACGGCCTCCTCCGGGGACGGGGCCCGCACGGAGACCACCGCGGCGTCCGGTCGTACCGCCGACAGGCCCGCGGCGGTCAGCCGTGCGTGCAGTTCGGCGGCCACCTCGCGGGCCCGGGCCGCGCGGGCGGGCTCGCGCCGCAGCAGCCTGAGGGCCGCCAGCGCCGCGCCCGCGGCGGCGGGCGCCAGACCGGTGTCGAAGATGAAGGTCCGCGCCGCGTTCACCAGGTGGTCGATCACCCGGGCGGGCCCCAGCACGGCCCCGCCCTGGCTGCCCAGCGACTTGGACAGGGTCACGGTGACCACCACGTCGTCGGCCCCGGCGAGACGGGCCGCGTACGGCGCGCCCCGCCCGCCGTCCCCGACGACCCCGAGCCCGTGGGCGTCGTCCACGAGCAGTCCGGCGCCGCGCTCCCGGCACGCCTCGGCCAGTGCGGCCAGCGGCGCCGCGTCGCCGTCGACCGAGAACACCGTGTCGGAGACGACCAGCGCGGGCCCCTCGCGCGTGCCGAGCGCCTTGCGCACGGCGTCCGGGTCGGCGTGCCCGACGACCTGCGTGGTCCCCCGCGCCAGCCGGCAGCCGTCGATCAGGGAGGCGTGGTTGAGGGCGTCGGAGACGATCAGGGAGCCGTGCGGGCCGAGCGCCGTGACGGCGGCGAGGTTGGCCGCGTAGCCCGAGGAGAAGACCAGGGCCGCCTCGAACCCGCAGAACCCGGCCAGCTCGCGCTCCAGCTCGGTGTGCAGCTCCGTCGTGCCGGTCACCAGTCGGGAGCCGGTGGAGCCGCCGCCCCACGTCCGGGCGGCCTCGGCCGCGCCCTCGGCGACCTCGGGATGGTGGGCGAGGCCCAGGTAGTCGTTGCTCGCCAGGTCCAGCAGCGGCGAGTCGGCGGGACGGGGGCGCAGGTTCCGTACGAGCCCGGCGCGGCGGCGGAGTTCCGCCTGTTCGTCGATCCAGCCGAACGCCATGGCCCCTCCGGTGCTTTTGTAGGCAATGAACAGACCCTAGCGGGAGCGTCGGCCACCCACTGTGTGGCGATACCCACATGTCGATCTGACAGGGTTGTGCGAACTCTCCTTGGCCCGGAGCAGCCTCGTAGTACAGGATCGGCTCTCATGGACCTGCTGAACACGCTGGTGGACAAGGGGCTTCGGCGCGAGCTGCCGACCCGCGAGGAAGCGCTCGCCGTGCTGGCGACCTCCGACGACGACGTGCTGGACGTGGTGGCCGCGGCGGGCAAGGTGCGCCGGCAGTGGTTCGGCCGGCGCGTGAAACTCAACTACCTGGTCAACCTCAAGTCGGGCCTGTGCCCGGAGGACTGCTCGTACTGCTCGCAGCGCCTCGGCTCCTCGACCGGGATCCTGAAGTACAGCTGGCTCAAACCCGACGAGGCCTCCAGGGCGGCGGCCGCGGGCCTCGCCGGGGGCGCCAAGCGGGTCTGCCTGGTGGCCTCCGGGCGCGGTCCGACCGACCGGGACGTGGACCGGGTCGCCGGCACCATCAAGGCGATCAAGGAGCAGAACGAGGGCGTCGAGGTGTGCGCCTGCCTCGGACTGCTCTCCGACGGTCAGGCGGAGCGGCTGCGCGAGGCGGGCGCGGACGCCTACAACCACAACCTCAACACGTCCGAGGGGACGTACGGGGACATCACGACCACGCACACGTACGCCGACCGGGTGGACACCGTCAACAAGGCGCACGCGGCCGGCCTTTCGGCGTGCTCCGGGCTGATCGCCGGCATGGGCGAGACGGACGAGGACCTGGTCGACGTGGTCTTCTCGCTGCGCGCGCTGGACCCGGACTCGGTGCCGGTCAACTTCCTGATCCCGGTCGAGGGCACTCCGCTGGCCAAGGAGTGGAACCTCACCCCGCAGCGCTGTCTGCGCATCCTGGCGATGGTGCGCTTCGTCTGCCCCGACGTCGAGGTGCGCATCGCGGGCGGCCGTGAGGTGCATCTGCGCACCATGCAGCCGCTGGCCCTGCACCTGGCCAACTCGATCTTCCTCGGCGACTACCTGACCACCGAGGGCCAGGCCGGCCAGGCCGACCTGGAGATGATCGCGGACGCCGGGTTCGTGGTGGAGGGGTCCGACGAGACGACGCTGCCCCGGCACCGGGCCGAGGCCAGGGACGCGGTCCCTGGGTCGCACGCGGACGCCGGGTGCGGGTCGGACGCCGGGTGCGCGTCGGGGTGCGGTTCCCACGAGGGTTCCGGTTCCCACGCGGACGTGTGCGGTACGGCCGTCGCCAACGAGCCCCGCACCGACCTGGTCGCCGTCCGCCGCCGGGGTGCCGGAACGGACCTCGCGCCCAATGCCTGACCTGAGCCTCCCCGAGCTGCTGGAACTGGACCGGCGGCACGTCTGGCATCCGTACGGTCCGATGCCCGGCCGGGCCGAACCGCTCGTCGTGGAGTCGGCGAGCGGGGTCCGGCTGCGGCTCGCGGACGGCTCGGGCGAACTGGTCGACGGCATGTCCTCCTGGTGGTCGGCGATCCACGGCTACAACCACCCCGTGCTCAACGAGGCCGCGCGCGACCAGCTCGGCCGGATGAGCCATGTGATGTTCGGCGGGCTCACCCACGAGCCCGCCGTCCGGCTGGCGAAGCTCCTTGTCGACATGTCTCCGGAGGGTCTCGAGCACGTCTTCCTGGCGGACTCCGGTTCGGTGTCCGTCGAGGTCGCGATCAAGATGTGCCTCCAGCACTGGCGTTCCCTCGGCCGTCCGGCGAAGCAGCGCCTGCTGACCTGGCGCGGCGGCTACCACGGCGACACCTGGCAGCCGATGTCCGTGTGCGACCCCGAGGGCGGGATGCACGAGCTGTGGTCCGGGGTGCTGCCCCGCCAGCTCTTCGCGGACGCGCCCCCGGCGGAGTACGACGAGCGGTACGCCGACCGGCTGCGGTCGATGGTCGAACGGCACGCGCACGAACTGGCCGCGGTGATCGTGGAGCCGGTGGTCCAGGGCGCGGGCGGGATGCGGTTCCACTCCCCCGCCTATCTGCGGGTGCTGCGCGAGGCGTGCGACGCCCACGACGTGCTGCTGGTGTTCGACGAGATCGCGACCGGCTTCGGACGCACGGGGGCGCTGTTCGCGGCGGACCACGCGGCCGTCACGCCGGACGTGATGTGCGTGGGCAAGGCGCTGACCGGCGGTTACCTGACCATGGCGGCGACGCTGTGCACGTCCCGGGTGGCCGAGGGGATCTCGCGGGGCGATGTGCCGGTACTGGCCCACGGGCCCACGTTCATGGGGAATCCGCTCGCCGCTTCCGTGGCCTGCGCCTCGCTCGGGCTGCTGCTGGGGCAGGACTGGCGCACGGAGGTCAAGCGGATCGAGTCGGGCCTGCGGGAGGGGCTCGCCCCGGCCCGGGACCTCCCCGGGGTCCGGGACGTCCGGGTCCTCGGCGCCATCGGGGTCGTCCAGCTCGACCACGACGTCGACATGAAGGCCGCGACGGCGGCCGCGGTGCGCGCGGGCGTGTGGCTGCGCCCCTTCCGCGACCTGGTCTACACGATGCCGCCGTACGTCACCGGTGACGCGGACGTGGCACGGATCGCGCGCGCGGTGTGTGCCGCGGCGCGGGAGGGATGAACATGCCGATCCTGGTGATCACGGGGACGGGCACGGAGGTCGGCAAGACCGTCACCACGGCGGCGGTCGCCGCCGCCGCGGTCGCGGCCGGCCGCTCGGTGGCGGTCCTCAAGGCCGCGCAGACCGGCCTACGCCCGGACGAGCGCGGGGACGCCGACGAGGTCGCGCGGCTCGCGGGCGCCGTGACGGCGGCCGAAGTCGCCCGTTTCCCGGAGCCGTTGGCGCCGGGGACGGCGGCCAGGAGGGCGGGGCTGCCCCCGGTGTGTCCGCAGGACGTGGCGGAGGCGGCCGCCAAGCTGGCCACCGAGCACGACCTGGTACTGGTCGAGGGGGCGGGCGGGCTGCTCGTCCGGTTCGACGAGGCCGGCGGCACGCTGGCGGACGTGGCCCGGCTGCTGAACGCGCCGGTGCTCGTGGTGGCGTCGGCCGGTCTCGGCACGCTCAACGCCACCGAGCTGACGGCCCGCGAACTGCGAGCCCGTGAGCTGGAGTTGGTCGGCGTGGTGATCGGGAGCTGGCCCGCCGCACCGGACCTGGCGTCGCGTTGCAACGTCGCGGACCTGCCGGAGGTCGCCGGGGCACCGCTGCTGGGCGCGCCGCCCGCCGGAGCGGGTGCCCTCGATCCCGACGACTTCCGTGCGCTGGCCCCGAGTTGGCTGTCGGCCCGCCTGGACGGCAGCTGGGACGCGGAGGCGTTCCGGGCACGGGAGGCGGCGTAGGCCGACGGTCCGTCCGTCGGGTGCGGCGCCGTCGTGGCCGGTCGCGCAGTTCCCCGCGTCCCTGGAGGGGCGCCTCACCCGGCGCCCCCGAAGGGGCGCGGGGAACTGCGCGACCAGCCCCCACACAGCCGCACCCGACCTGCCGGAGATTCCAAGGATCTCTAGGACGACTCGCCGAGCAGCCGGACCAGTTCGATCCGGGAGCGGATCCCCAACCGGGCGAAGACACCGCGCAGATGGTGGTCGATGGTGCGCGGGCTGAGGTTGAGCCGGTCGCCGATCTCGCGGTTGGTGGCCCCCTCCGCCGCCATCCGGGCGACCGTCAGCTGCTGCGCCGTGAGCACGGCGGCCGGATCCACACCCGGGTGGGAGGCCAACGGCGCCCCCAGGGCCCGCAGTTCCGCGCGGGCCTGGGCGGCGCAGTGCGGGGCGCCGAAGGACTCGAAGGCCTCCAGGGCGCTGTGCAGCCGGTCCCTGGCCTCGGCGCGCTGCCGCGTCCGGCGCAGCGCGCCGGCGAACAGCAGCTCGGTGCGGGCGCGTTCGAAGTCACGGGTGCCGCGGGCGTGCAGGTCGAGCGCGGCTCGGTAGTGCGGGACCGCCTCGGCGCCGGGAGCGAGCAGGGCCCGGCAGCGGGCGCTCAACGCAAGGTCGTCGGGGCTGCGGACGGCGGTGGCCCAGCGGTGGTAGTCGGCGTGCGCGGTGCGGGCCACCCGGGTGTCGCCGGTGCGGACGGCGGCCTCGACGTAGTGCGGGGTGGCCAGGTGCCGGATCGCCCGGTGGCCGTGGCCGGGGCCGAAGCCCGCGAGGGCGCGCAGCCGGGCCGCCGCGGCGGGGAAGCGGCCGTGGGTCAGGTCGAGGAAGGCGAGGGCCCACTGGGCGAGGGCGGCGGCCAGGCCCAGCCCGTGCGCCAGGGCGTACGACCGGACGGCCGCCGCGCGCTCCCGGCAGGCCTCCTCGTCGCCCGTGACCGCTGCGAACATGGCGAGGGCGGCCCGGAGATGGCAGGCGCCGTTGTCCTGCCCGGTGGCGTGGGCCAGGGTGAGGGCCTCCTGGGCGGCGGCCTCGGCGGACCGGGTGCGGCCGGTCCAGAAGTCGGCGTAGACGCGGAACTCCATGGCCTGCACGACCGTCCCCGGGGTGCCGCGGGCCCGGGCCGAGGCGGCGGCGCGGAGGGTGGCGGCGACGGCCCGGGTGGGGTCGCCGAGCAGCAGGGCGGCGATGCCGGAGTGGATCAGCGGGCCGGGGGCGCCGCCGGGTCCGCAGCGTCCCGCGGTGCCCTTCAGGAGGACCCGGGCCTCGTCGTAGCGGCCCTCGAATGCGGCGGCGAGCCCGGCGAGGACGCCGGACGGGGCCAGTCCCAGCCAGTGGGCCACGGCCTGGGCCTCGCGGCAGCGTCCGAGGTCGCCGGTGTACACGGCGGCCTCGGTGGCGAGCGCGAGCAGGGCCGCGGCATCGACGGAACGTTCCTGCCGTACGGCGGCGGTGAGCAGGGCGTCGAAGGCCTCGGCGGCGTTGCCGGCTCTGAGGGCGAGGACCCCGCCCAGGGCGGGGTTGTCGGTGCGGGCGGCGAGCCGTCTCGCCCGGTCGGGTTCGCCGGAACGCCAGGCGTCGGCGGCGGCCGCGGCGAGCAGCCCGGCCTCCGCCACCGGGTCCGGGCTGAGTTCGGCGGCGCGTTCGGCGAGGGCGCGGGCGAGCGCGGGTCTGCCCTCCGCGCGGGCCCGGTCGGCGGCCAGACGCAGTTCCGCGGCGAGCCGGGCGCTGGGGCCGAGCGCGGCGGCGCCCCGGTGCCAGGAGCGGTGGGTCGTCTCCGCCTTGCCGCCCAGCACCCGGGCGAGCAGTTGGTGGGCCGCGCGCCGGTCGGCCGGTGAGGCGGTCTCGTAGGCGGCGATCCGGGTCCAGGCGTCCCGGAAGGACACCCCGCCGGCGCCGGCGTGGGCGATCCCGGCGGTCTCGGCGGCCTCCAGCGGGCGGGTGTCGACCCGGACGGCGGTGACCGCGCGCAGGAAGGCGTGGGTGGTGACCGGGTACTGGTCGGCGGCGGCGAGGAGCAGCAGCAGCCGGGTGTCGTCGGGCAGGGCGCGGATCTCCCGGCGCAGGGTGCCCAGCAACCGCGGTGCCAGTTCGGCCGGTTCCACGGGCAGCGGGTCGGCGCCCGCGGCCTGACGTTCGGTGAGGCGCGGCACGAGTTCGGCCGCGGCGCGCTGGTCCTCGTACACGAGGCGCCGGAGCCGGGCGCGTACGCCCTCGGGGAGCGCCGAAGCCGGGCTCGGCCCCGCGTCGGTGGTCCACGGTGGCGAAGTGCGGTCCAGAGGTGGGGGGTTCACCGGTATCACCACACGAATGACGTTACTGGCGAGTTAGTTGACTCGTAAAGACTGGCGACTTAGCCGATGCGGCGCGCGTAGACCCGTCCCGACACTCCTGACCAACCCCACCCGTTTCAGGAGGCATCATGCAACGCGCCAAGCGTCGCATCGCAACGGCTCTGTCGGCGATAGCCGGTTCGCTCCTTCTGTCACTCCCCCTGGCCGCGACTCCCGCGCAGGCGGCGAGCCACGACCCGATCGTGTTCGTGCACGGTCTGAGCGGCGACTCCAGCAGCTGGAACGACTGGATCGCCGACTTCGAGGCGGACGGCTACTCGTCCTCCGAGCTGTATGCGATCTCGTACGACTGGACGAAGTCGAACGTCACCACCGCCTCGACGCTGGCGACGTACATCCAGTCCGTCCTCTCCAGGACCGGCGCCTCGAAGGTCGACCTGGTGGTGCACTCCATGGGTGCGCTCAACAGCCGCTATTACCTCAAGAACCTCGGCGGGACCTCGTACGTGGACCACTTCGTGTCGGTCGCCGGGGTGAACCACGGCACGAGCATCGCCTCGCTGTGCGGGTGGCTCTACACGTCCTGCAAGGAGATGCAGACCGGCAGCTCCTTCCTGACCGCCCTGAACTCCGGTGACGAGACGCCGGGCAGCGTCTCCTACGCGGCGTACTGGTCGGACTGCGACGCGGCCGTCGTCCCGAACTCCTCGGCGGAGCTGAGCGGGGCGACCAACGTGGACGTCGGGTGCATCTCGCACACCGACATGAACAACGACCACGGCGTGTACGAGCAGGTGCGTGCCTTCATCTCCTGAGCCGCCGCGGGCAGCGGGGGTGCGACGGGCTCCTTCGGGGGACAATCACCGTAGACCTGCTTCCTTCCGTCCGGGAGGTCGTCATGCGGCTGATGTCCCTCAGTGCCGGGACACCGGTGCGGGATCCCGTCCACCACCCGCTGTTCGCCCGTTTCTACGCGCGGTGCAGTGTGACCGCCGAGACCCGACTGGGGATGGCCGCGATCCGGGAGCGACTGCTGTCGGGGCTGTCCGGGCGAGTGATCGAGATCGGCGCGGGCAACGGGCTGAACTTCGCGCGGTATCCGGGTTCGGTGGCGGAGGTGGTCGCGATCGAACCGGAGCGCACCCTGCGGCTGCTGGCGGCTCAGGCGGCCGTGCGCGCCGAGGTCCCGGTGGACGTGGTGCCGGGCGCGGCGGAGGCGCTGCCGGTCAAGAGCGAGGCCTATGACGCGGCGGTGCTGTCGCTGGTGCTGTGCAGCGTCCGGGACGTGCCGCGGGCGCTCGCGGAGGTACGGCGGGTGTTGCGGCCGGGCGGTGAGCTGCGGTTCTTCGAGCACGGCCGGGGCGGCGGCCCGGTGATGCGGTTCACCCAGCGGGCCCTGGACAGGACGGTGTGGCCGGTGCTGGCCGGCGGCTGCCGGCTGTCCCGCGAGCCGGTCGCCGCCCTGCGTGCGGCCGGGTTCGAACTCGGCCCGTACCGGCCGCTGTCGGTGCCGGAGACCGGGCCGCGGCTGCCGTCCTCGTACTGCGTGCTGGGGGTCGCGCGGCGCCCTCCGGAGCCCGGGGCCTGAGAGCCCGCTCAGCCGCTCACAGGCTCCAGCTGCGCAGCTCCTCGGCGATGTCGGCGACGCTGGCCCCGTCGGTCTTGACCAGCCGGGCCAGGTCGCGGACCTGCTCCGGCGAGGTGGCGACCTTCAGGCCGCTGGCGACCAGGTAGGCGTACGCGACCGAGGACGCGAACAGAGCGTTCGAACGCTCCAGCGCCGGGACGTGGATGAGGAGTTGCAGCAGGGCCGCGGCGCGGGCGTGCGGGGTGTCGTAGACGGGGACGTCGAATATCTCGGCCTGGTGCCGGGCCACGGCCGCGATCAGCGCGCCCCAGTCGGTGACCTGCGGGTCACCGGGGGTCTTCTGCTCGGCGAGCATGAGGAGCCAGGCGAGGTCGATGGTCAGGTCGCTCAAGGGATCAGTGACGGCCTTCGGTCTTGTCAGAGGTGTCGGTACCGTGCGTCTCCCCGAACTCCTCGGCGAAGACGGACTCGTACTGCTTCATGAAGTCGGCGGCGGCCTCGACGAAGGTCCGGCCCGCTTCACCCGTGTCCTGCATGACCAGTTCCTCTATGTAGCGGTTGACACTCATGCCGCGCGCGAGGGCGCGTTCGCGGGCCGCCTTGGCGGTGCCCTCGTCCACCCGCACGTTCAGCTGGGTCTTAGCCATACCTCGAAGCTAGCGCCGGAACGCTAGCAACGGCAAGCGCGCATCGGGACCGAAATGTGATACCGCCTGTGCGGCGGGTCACACTACGCTCGCCCCGGGCAAAGAGTCGCGACCGGGGGAGGCAGGCTTGTCCACAGCAGCTGCGAAGGCGGCCAGGGCCGACGGGATCGCGGCCCGCGCCCGCGGACTGACCAAGGCGTACGGGGCGGGCGAGACGGCCGTGCTCGCGCTGGACTCGGTGGACGTGGACATCGCGCGCGGCCGTTTCACCGCGGTGATGGGCCCGTCGGGCTCGGGCAAGTCCACCCTGATGCACTGCCTGGCGGGGCTGGACAGCGTGTCGGCCGGTCAGGTGTGGCTGGGCGGCACCGAGATAACGGGGCTGAAGGACCGCGAGCTGACGCGGCTGCGCCGGGACCGGATCGGGTTCATGTTCCAGTCGTTCAACCTGATCCCGACGCTCGACGCGGCCGAGAACATCACGCTGCCCATGGACATCGCGGGCCGCAAGCCCGACCAGGAGTGGCTGGACCAGGTCGTCGACACGCTGGGGCTGCGGGACCGGCTGAGACACCGGCCGGCCCAACTCTCCGGCGGTCAGCAGCAGCGGGTGGCCTGTGCCCGGGCGCTGGCCTCCCGCCCGGAGCTGATCTTCGCCGACGAGCCCACGGGCAACCTGGACTCCCGGGCGGGCCTCGAGGTGCTGGGGTTCCTGCGGGAGGCGGTCGACCGGCTCGGGCAGACGGTCGTCATGGTCACCCACGATCCGAGCGCCGCCGCCCACTCCGACCTGGTGCTCTTCCTCGCGGACGGCCGTCTGGTGGACCGGATCGAGAGTCCCACCGCGCAGGCCGTGCTGGAACGGATGCGGCTGTTCTCCCCGCGGCCCGGGGAGGACTGAGCCGGTGCTCAAGGCAACCCTGCGCAGCTTCCTCGCCCACAAGGGTCGGCTGCTGCTGTCCGCGCTGGCCATCGTCCTGTCCGTGGCGTTCGTCGCGGGCAGCCTGATCTTCTCCGACACCGTCACCCGCACCTTCGACCGGCTGTTCGCCTCCACCTCCGCCGATGTGACGGTGCGGCCGAAGGAGGACCTCAAGTCGTCGGTGCCGACGGGGGCCGTGGCAACCGTGCCCGCCGCGCTGGCGCACCGGGTGGCCGAGGTCGACGGGGTCGCCGCGGCGCACGCGGACGTGTCGGTGCAGAACATCGTGGTGGTCGACCGGCACGACAAGTCGGTCGGCCCCACGACCGGTGCCCCGACCATCGCCACCGACTGGTACCTCACCCACCGCAGTCCCGTGAGACTCACCTCGGGGCACGTCCCGCGGGGCGCGGGGCAGGCCCTCCTCGACGCGGACACCGCCGACAGGAAGCACGTCCGCATCGGCGACACCCTGACCGTGCAGGCGCGGCCGGGCAGCTTCCGCGTCGAGATCGTCGGCATCGCCACCTTCACCACCACCAACCCCGGTGCCGCCCTCGTCTACCTGGACCCGGCGGTCGCGGCCAGGGAACTGCTGGGCTCCCCCGGCCGGGCCACCAGCATCTCGGTGGACGCGGCGAAGGGCGTGCCGGACGCCGTGCTCAAACGGCGGATCGGCGCGGCCATCGGCACCGGGACGTACGACCTGAAGACCGCCGACGAGCAGGCGAAGTCCTCGGCGGCGGACCTCGGCGGCTTCCTCGACGTCATCAAGTACGTGATGCTCGGTTTCGCCGGGATCGCGACCCTGGTCGGTGTCTTCCTGATCGTCAACACCTTCTCCATGCTGATCGCCCAACGCACCCGGGAGCTGGGTCTGCTGCGGGCGCTGGGCGCGGACCGGCGGCAGGTCCGCCGGTCGGTGCTCACCGAGGCCGCGCTGCTCGGCCTGGTCGGCTCGACGCTGGGGCTCGGTGCCGGGATCGGGCTGGCGTTCGGACTGATCGGGCTGATGACCGCGTTCGGCATGAACCTCAAGGCCACCGAGATGGTCATCGGCTGGCCCACACCCCTCGCCTCGTACGTCGTGGGCGTCGGGGTCACCTTCGTCGCCGCGTATCTGCCCGCCCGGCGCGCGGCCGCCGTGTCTCCGATGGCGGCGCTCGCGGACGCCGAGATCGGCGGTGTGGGCAAGCCGTTGAAGGTGCGGGCCGTCGTGGGCTCGGTCGTGGGGGCGCTCGGGGCGGCCGCCCTCGCGGGCTGCGCGGCGGCCACCAGGACCGCCTCCGCCGCCTCGCTGCTCGGTCTCGGCGTCGTCCTCACCCTGATCGCGACGGTCATCGCCGGACCGCTGCTGGTCCGGCCCGTGATCCGGGTCCTCGGCGCGGCCTTCCCCGCGCTGTTCGGCTCGGTGGGCCGGATGAGCCAGCGCAACGCCCTGCGCAACCCGCGCCGGACCGGTGCCACCGCCGCCGCGCTGATGGTGGGCCTCGCCCTGGTCGGCGGGATGTCGGTGGCCAGCGCCTCCATGTCCAGGTCGTTCGACCAGCAGATCGACAAGACGCTGGGTGCCGACTTCGTGATCCAGAACGGCAACTTCCTGCCGTTCACCAAGGAGATCACCGACAAGGTCAGCGGCACCGAGGGCGTGGGGCTCGTCGTACGGCAGCGGTTCGCGCCGGTGGCGGTCCGGCTGCCGGACGGCAAGCGGGTCACCACCACCGCCGCCGGGTACGATCCGCAGGTCGATCGGGTCGCCCATGTCACCTACCGGGGCGGCGACAGCGCGGCGGCGCTGGCCGACGGCGGTCTCGGCATGGACGTCGGCTTCGCCGAGGACCACGGGGTGCGGCTGGGCAGTGAGCTCCCCGTGGAGTTCCCGGGCGGCAGGACCGCCGAGCTGCGGGTCGGTGCCCTCACCGGCCAGGACGGCGGCAGCGGCTTCGGCACCCAGGGCGGGCTGTTCTTCGGCATCGCCACCGTGGAGAAGTACATCCCCGACGGCCAGGACTCGTCGCTGTACGTGAACCGGTCCGCGGGCACGAGCGCCGACCGGCTCCGCGCGAACCTGGAGCGGACCCTCGCCCCGTTCCCGCAGGTGCAGGTCCGCGACCAGGCCGACTACAAGAAACTGGTCCACGACCAGATCTCCGTGCTGCTCTACCTGGTGTACGCCCTGCTCGGCCTCGCGATCGTGATCGCGGTGCTCGGCGTGGTCAACACCCTCGCCCTCTCCGTGGTGGAACGCACCCGGGAGATCGGGCTGCTGCGCGCGATCGGGCTGGCCCGGCGGCAGTTGCGCCGGATGATCCGGCTGGAGTCGGTGGTGATCGCGGTGTTCGGCGCCGTACTGGGGCTGGCGCTCGGCCTGGTGTGGGGCGTGTGCACGCAGCGGGTGCTGGCGCTCCAGGGCATGAAGGCACTGGCCGTCCCGTGGGGCACGATCGTCGCGGTCGTGATCGGCTCGGCGGTCGTGGGCATCGTGGCCGCGCTGCTGCCGGCGCTGCGCGCGTCCCGCATGAACGTGCTCGCCGCCATCGCGCACGACTGAGGCGCCCCGGGCCGGCGGCGAAGCGCCCCGGCCGGTCCGTCCGCATACTGGAATTGACCGGCCCGCACAGGCCGACGTGGTGGGATCGGCACATGACCGACCTGCGCGTACGGGCCGCCGCGCCCGACGATCTGGACGCCGTGCTCGCCTTCTGGAAGGCGGCGGCCGAGGGCACCAGCATCAGCGACGACCGCGCCGGGGTGGACCGCCTGGTCGCCCGGGATCCCGGGGCCCTGCTCCTCGCCGAGCTCGACGGCGAACTGGTGGGGACGGTGATCGCGGGCTTCGACGGCTGGCGCTGCCATCTGTACCGGCTGGCGGTGCACCCGGCGCGGCGCCGCCGGGGTGTCGGCTCGGCGTTGCTGGCGGCCGCCGAGGAACGCTTCGTACGGCTCGGCGGGCGGCGCGGGGACGCGATGGTGCTGGTGCGCAACGAGACCGCCCACCATGCCTGGCGCGCGGCGGGGTACGCGCCCGAGGAGAAGTGGCGTCGGTGGGTGAAGCCGCTGGCCGCGGCCACCGAGTGACACGCTTTGCCGATCCTTTACCATTGAGGGGTCGTCCCGTTTCTCCATGAAAGGTGTGTGAGCGTCCGCCCATGGGCGAGCCTCCCAGTCCTCAGCGCCGGCAACACCGCGCGGTCCCGTCCGCCCTGTCCGATCCTGGGACGGAGGTGACCCGATGACCGAAGTGCTCCTGCTGCTGGTGGCGATCCTGCTCTCACTCGCCTGCGGTGCCTTCGTCGCGGCCGAGTTCTCGCTGACCACGGTCGAGCGCGGCGAGCTGGAGCGTGCCGTGGAGCGCGGCGAACGCGGGGCCGCGGGCGCCCTCAAGGCCGTACGGCACCTGACGTTCCAGCTCTCGGGGGCCCAGCTGGGCATCACGGTCACCAATCTGGTGGTCGGCATGCTCGCCGAGCCCTCGATCGCCAAGCTGCTGGCCGGGCCCCTGGAGGCGATCGGCGTCCCGGCCTCGGCGGCGAGCTCGGTCGCACTGGTGATCGGCACCGCGCTGTCCACGGTGTTCCTGATGGTCGTCGGCGAGCTGGTGCCCAAGAACTGGGCGATCTCCTCGCCGCTGTCCGTCGCCAAGCGGGTGGGCAACGCCCAGCGCTGGTTCAGTGCGGCCTTCCGGCCCTTCATCACCCATCTGAACAACACCGCGAACCGGGTGGTTCGGCGCTTCGGCGTGGAGCCGGCCGAGGAACTGGCCTCCGCGCGCGGGCCCCAGGAGCTGGCGGCGCTGGCCCGGCACTCCGCCAAGCAGGGCGCGCTGGAGCCGGACACCGCCGAGCTGTTCGTGCGCACGCTGAACCTCGCCGACCTCACCGCGGAGAACGTGATGACCCCGCGCGTCCAGGTGGTCGCCCTGGAGGTCCGGGCGACCTGCGAGGACGTGGCGAACGCGACCCGCGCGACCGGCCTGTCCCGGTTCCCGGTCTACCGGGACAGCCTGGACGCGGTCGTCGGCACCGCCCACATCAAGGACGTCCTGGCGCTGCCCGCCGAGGAGCGGGCCCGGGTCCGGGTCGACCAGGTGATGCGCGAACCCCTGCTGGTCCCCGAGTCCCTCACCGTCGACCGTCTCCTGGACCGCCTCGGCGGCCGGCGCACCATGGCCGTCGTCATCGACGAGTACGGCGGGACGGCCGGCGTGGCCACGCTGGAGGACATCGTCGAGGAGGTCGTCGGCGAGGTCCGCGACGAGCACGACCCGCACGAGACCCCCGATCTCGCCCCCGCGGGCGCCGACGACCAGGGCCACGCGCTGTACTCGGCTGACGGCGCGGCCCGCATGGACCAGCTCGCGCGCGTGGGGCTGAAGGCGCCGGAGGGGCCGTACGAGACGCTGGCCGGGCTCGTCGCGGCCCAGCTCGGGCGGATACCCGAGACCGGGGACAGTGTCGAGGTCGCCGGCTGGCGGCTGGACGTGGTGGACGCGGCGGGGCGGCGGGCGTCCCGGGTGCTGCTGCACGCACCGCTGGACGACGAGACGGAGCAGGGGGCCCGGCGATGACCGCCGTACAGCTGTTGATCGGTCTGGCGACGCTGGTGGTGAACGCCTTCTTCGTCGGCGCCGAGTTCGCGTTGATCTCCGTCCGCCGCTCCCAGATCGAGCCGTACGCCGAGGCGGGCGACCGGCGGGCCAGGAGCGTGCTGTGGGGTCTGGAGCACGTCTCCGCGCTCCTGGCCGCCGCCCAGCTCGGCATCACGCTGTGCACGCTGGTGCTGGGCGTGGTCGCGGAGCCGGCGATCGAGCACCTGCTGGAGCCGGTGTTCCACGCGGTCGGCGTGCCCGAGAGCGCGGGCCACGTCGTGTCCTTCGCGATCGCGCTGGCCCTGGCGACCTACCTGCACATGCTGCTGGGCGAGATGGTGCCGAAGAACGTGGCACTGGCCGAGCCGGTGCGCAGCGCCCTGCTGCTCGGACCGCCGCTGGTCACGCTGTCGCGTGCGCTGCGTCCGGTGATCTTCACGATCAACGCGTTCGCCAACACCCTGCTCAGGCTGCTCCGCGTGGAGGCCAAGGACGAGGTGTCGGCGACCTTCACGGACGCCGAGCTCGCCGAGATCGTCAAGGACGCCAGCGAGGCGGGTCTGATCGACGACCGGGCGCAGGAGCGGCTGCACGACGCCCTGGAACTGGGCCGCCGACCCGTACGGGACGTGGTCGTACCGCTGGAACGCGTCGTGTACGCGCGCGTGGGCGTCACCCCGGTGGAGCTGGAGCGGCTGGCGGCCGAGTCGGGGTTCTCCCGCTTCCCCGTGGTCGACGAGGTACGGCGGATCGTCGGCTATCTGCACGTCAAGGACGCGCTGGACGCCCCGTCCCAGGACGTGGCGTTCCGGCTGCGGGACATGCGGCCCATCGCACGGGTGCGCGAGAACACACCGCTGGACGACGTGCTCACCGCGATGCGCGGCAGCCGCACCCATCTGGCGGGCGTGCTCGGCGACGACGGGCGGATGGCGGGCCTGGTGACCATGGAGGACGTGCTGCGGGAGCTGTTCGGCCAGCATGCGTGAGCCGGCGGCGGACGGGGCGGTGGCCACCAGGCCCCGTCCGCCGCGTGGACCACCCCGCCCCGTTGGGGACGGGGGGCCACCGGACCGACCGACCGACGGGTATGGGCCTGGGGATACCATTTCTGTCGCCATGCAGACGAACCCTGTGCCTCCCGCACACTCCAGCCTGGTCGCGGTCGGCGACTCCTTCACCGAGGGCATGTCGGACCTGCTGCCCGACGGCTCCTACCGGGGCTGGGCCGATGTGCTCGCCGCCCGGATGGCCGCCCGGACCCCCGGCTTCCGCTACGCCAACCTCGCCGTGCGCGGCAAGCTGATCGGACAGATCGTCGCGGAGCAGGTCGACGTGGCGGTCGCGATGCGGCCCGACGTGGTCACCCTGGTCGGCGGCCTCAACGACACGCTCCGCCCCAAGTGCGACATGGGCCGGGTCCGGGATCTGCTCACCGAGGCGGTGGAGCGGCTCGCGCCGGCCTGCGAACAGCTGGTGCTGATGCGCAGCCCCGGCCGCCAGGGCCCGGTGCTCGATCGGTTCCGGCCGCGCATGGAGGAGCTGTTCGCCTGCGTGGACGAACTGGCCGGGCGCACCGGCGCCCTCGTGGTCGACCTGTACGGCGCGCCCTCGCTGGCCGACCCCCGGATGTGGGACGTGGACCGCCTGCACCTGACGGCCGAAGGGCACCGCAGAGTCGCCGAGGCGGTCTGGCAGGCCCTCGGCCACGACCCCGAGGACACCGAGTGGCACACCCCGATGCCGGCCACCGCGCCGCCCGGCTGGGTCGCGCGCCGGGTCGCGGACGCCCGCTTCACCCGGCAGCACCTGCTGCCGTGGATAGGCCGCAGGCTCTCCGGCCGTTCCTCCGGAGACGACCGCGCGCCGAAGCGGCCGGAGCTGCTGCCGTACGAGGCGTAGCGTCGGTCCTGTGCACACTCGGGTGATCAGTGTCAGGGGCCGGATCCATGAGTTCGGCCCCCGGCTCCAGAACGCCCCCGCGGACGTCGTCTACGTCGGCCGCCGCTGGACCATGGGCGGCTGGGACCTGCCCGCCCACCCGCTCCGCAACCCCTTCGCCTACGACACCCCGAAGCGCAAGCGGGACGGCACCCGGGCCGAGGTGATGGCCATGTACCGCGCCTATCTGCTGGAGCGTCCCGACCTGCTGGAACTCGTGGCCGAACTGCGCGGCAGGACGCTGGCGTGCTGGTGCGCGCCCGAGCGGTGCCACGCCGACGTGCTGGCGGAACTCGCCGACCTGCCCCAGCCGTGACGTGGCTCTCGTAGCTTCACACGACCGGGGCCGTGGCGCTGGCCTGCATGAATCGACCAGTAGAATCCGTACACGTGACCTCTGCCGCAGCCGCCAAGCCCCGCATCCCGAACGTCCTCGCCGGACGCTACGCCTCCGCCGAACTCGCCACGCTCTGGTCGCCCGAGCAGAAGGTGAAGCTGGAGCGCCGGCTCTGGCTCGCCGTGCTGCGGGCCCAGAAGGACCTCGGCATCGAGGTGCCGGACGCGGCGATCGCCGACTACGAGCGGGTCCTCGACACCGTCGACCTGGCCTCGATCGCCGAGCGCGAGAAGGTCACCCGGCACGACGTGAAGGCGCGGATCGAGGAGTTCAACGACCTCGCCGGGCACGAGCACGTGCACAAGGGCATGACCTCCCGTGACCTCACCGAGAACGTCGAACAGCTGCAGATCCGGCTCTCGCTCGAGCTGGTGCGCGACCGCACGGTGGCCGTCCTGGCCCGGCTTGGCAAGCTGGCCGGCGAGTACGCCGAACTGGTGATGGCCGGCCGCTCCCACAACGTCGCCGCGCAGGCCACCACCCTCGGCAAGCGCTTCGCGACCGCCGCCGACGAACTGCTCGTGGCGTACGGCCGGGTCGAGGAACTGCTCGGCCGCTACCCGCTGCGCGGCATCAAGGGCCCGGTCGGCACCGCCCAGGACATGCTGGACCTGCTCGGCGGGGACGCGGCGAAGCTGGCCGAGCTGGAGGACCGGATCGCCCGGCACCTGGGCTTCTCGCAGGCGTTCACGTCGGTCGGCCAGGTCTACCCGCGCTCCCTCGACTACGAGGTCGTGACCGCGCTGGTGCAGCTGGCGGCGGCCCCCTCCTCGCTCGCGAAGACGATCCGGCTGATGGCCGGGCACGAGCTGGTCACCGAGGGCTTCAAGCCGGGTCAGGTCGGCTCCTCCGCGATGCCGCACAAGATGAACACGCGGTCCTGCGAGCGCGTCAACGGCCTGATGGTGATCCTGCGCGGCTACGCCTCGATGACCGGCGAGCTGGCGGGCGACCAGTGGAACGAGGGCGACGTGTCCTGTTCGGTGGTGCGCCGGGTTGCCCTGCCGGACGCCTTCTTCGCGCTCGACGGCCTCCTGGAGACCTTCCTGACGGTCCTCGACGAGTTCGGGGCGTTCCCCGCCGTCGTCGCCCGCGAGCTGGACCGCTACCTGCCGTTCCTCGCCACCACCAAGGTGCTGATGGGCGCGGTGCGGGCGGGGGTCGGCCGCGAGGTCGCCCACGAGGCGATCAAGGAGAACGCGGTCGCCACCGCGCTCGCGATGCGCGAGCAGGGCGCCGAGCGCAACGACCTGCTCGACAAGCTGGCCGCCGACGAGCGGCTGCCGCTCGACCGTGAGCGGCTGGCGGCCCTGATGGCGGACAAGCTCTCCTTCACCGGCGCGGCGGCCGCCCAGGTCGGTGTCGTGGTCGGCCGCGTCGAGGAGATCGTCAAGCAGCACCCCGAGGCCGCGGGGTACACCCCCGGAGCGATTCTCTGACCGGCCGTTCCCCTCGCTTCACCGCGGCACAGCTGGAGGCCGCCCGCGACCGGCTCGTCCCGGACGTGATCGCGGACGGTCTGCATGTGCTGTTCTGCGGCATCAACCCGGGCCTGATGTCGGCGGCCAGCGGCCACCACTTCGCCCGCCCCGGCAACCGCTTCTGGCCGGTGCTGCACCGTTCCGGTTTCACCCCGCGGCTGCTGAAGCCCGCGGAACAGGACGAGCTGCTGTCGTACGGGCTCGGCATCACGAACGTGGTGGCGCGGGCCACCGCGCGCGCCGACGAGCTGACGGCCGAGGAGTACGTCGCGGGCGGGCAGCTGCTGACGGCGAAGGTGACGCGAACCCGCCCGCGCTGGCTGGCGGTGGTGGGCGTCACGGCCTACCGTGCGGCTTTCGCCGACCGCGGGGCCCGGGTGGGCCCGCAGGAGCGGACGATCGGGGACACCCGCGTGTGGGTGCTGCCGAACCCCAGCGGGCTGAACGCCCACTGGACGGCGGCGACGATGGCGGAGGAGTTCGCGCGGCTGCGGGAGGCGGCACAGGACTAGGGTCTGTCTGACAATTCCCGTCGTCGCCCGGAGGGCGGCCGCGCGGCGTCAGGTGCGTGCTCTGGGGGTCCCCCCGGCCGGAGGCTGGGGGAGTGCCG
>NZ_JBEYJU010000082.1:0-42021 GCF_040703965.1 Streptomyces sp. NPDC006655
CGCGCGGTCTGCTCCGCAGACACGACGCGCCGCCGCTACGCGGCGGAAACCCCAACCCCCGCTCCGCGGGAGTTGGGAGGTGATCCACTCCGTGGATCACTGAGTGGGTGTCAGGAGCGTGGAGAGCCGATCGCTCCGCGCTCCGCTCTCCACGCTCCTTCAGCTCTGTTTAAAATCTGCAACTTGGCTTGTAGTTAAGGTATCTGAGTGGACGTCCGCTCCGCGGTCGTCCACTGGCTGGCAAGTAGGCGAGAGTGTGCCGCGCGGCTCCTGTGAGGCAGGCCCCCGTCTGGGGAGGGAAGAAGCAGTTCAGCCCGTTCTCCCACGGACCGGACCTGGCCAGCACTCCTCATGCCTCCTGATGGAAGCAAAAAACTATGGAGTATCTGAGATGTTGTCTTCCCCTCTTCAAGGTCATGCGGCCTGATATCGAGTCAGTTTGGCTCGGGCAGTTCGCAGCGGAGTCACCTGCTATCTCTCGTGGAGGTCACGCAGATGGATCCGCGGGCCTGGCCCGATGTGCGTGACCCGAGCTTCGGACGGCGCTGGCGGACGCAGGCTGCGACGTTCTCCTGGAGCAGCGAGTAGGCGTAGAGCGTGGCGGCGTTGAACCGTTCCTAGAGACTGAGCGGGAGTGAGTCCTGTTGCCAGGCCCCCTGCTCAGCAGAACGCCCCGAACGGTGTTGGGCGTTCTGGTCCCCCGCGTGCGCTCCGCATCCGGCGCGCACGGATCGTGTCCGTGGTCCGGGAATGCGGGTGGCGGGTTCCCTGACGCCCTGGGGCACCCGGTCCAGCCTGGACGGTCCGATGCCCCTGCTCATCACTCCGGTGAGCAGGGGGCGGTGCCGTCCGACGCCGGACCGGGTGCCGCAGGGCGCGCCTTCTGATCGCCACGGCGGCAGCCTCATGGCGAGTGGTCTACGAGTCTTGGAGTTGAGGGGTTTCTGCCGTGCTGGGCGGCCCCAGCGGCTGGTGTAGGCCGGGTCCACGGCGATGACCGCGATACCGGTCTGGTCGGTCATCGAGGTCAGCCGGGCACGCAGCCGGCCGGTGGGCTTGCCCGGGTCCTCTATGTCGCGGTAGAGCGCGGCGGATCTAGGGCACCATTCGCCTGTCTCCTTGACGGTGCTCCGGCCAAGGTGCCTGGCGCAGCGTCGTTCACCAGGCGGATCGGTTGCGATCACTGACTCACTCTGCTTACTATTACGATCGTAATTTAATGGACCTGGGCCGCATTAGGCCACGCCATCCGTGCACCGGTCATCTCCTCTCCACTTCACCGGGAACCTTCATGGACCTCTCCGCCAGCACCGCCCTTGTCACCGGAGCGAACAGGGGCTTCGGCCGGGCCCTCGCCGCCGAACTGCTCAGCCGTGGCGCCAGCGTCTACGCCGGCGCCCGCAACCCCGACCAGGTCGACCTGCCCGGCGCCAAGCCGATCGCGCTCGACATCACCGACCCGGCCTCCGTCGCGGCCGCCGCCGCGGCCACCGGCGACGTGACCGTCCTGGTCAACAATGCGGGCTCCTCCACCGGTGCCGACCTGCTCACCGCCGACCTGGACGACATCCGCCTGGAGATGAACACCCACTACCTCGGCACCCTGACGGTGGCCCGCGCCTTCGCACCCCAGATCGCGGCCAACGGCGGCGGAGCCATGCTGAACGTCCTGTCCGGCCTGTCCTGGGTCAGCTTCCCGGAGTTCGGCGCCTACTGCGCCGCCAAATCCGCGGAGTGGTCGCTCACCAACACCCTGCGCGTGCAACTCGCCGACCAGCACATCCGCGTGGCCGGCCTGCACGTCGGCTACATGGACACCGACATGGTCCGTACCGTCGACGCGGCCAAGTCCGACCCCGCCGACATCGCGCGCATCGCCGTGGACGGCATCGCCGCCGGCTCCTACGAGATCCTCGCCGACAACGCCGCCCGCCAGGCACAGGCAGCACTGTCCGGAGGCGTCTCCGTGCTCTACCCGCAGCTCCCCTGAGGCGCACCCGCCCCACCGGCCAACCGCCAGGCACGTCCGTCAAGGGAACGCCACGGCACAGCATCTGTGATTCGTCGGTCGGACAAACGTGCTGTACGGCCGACGACGGTTCCCCCCGTGTGTCGGGTCTTGCCTGCTGGACGTTTCTCGGCCTATTGTATTATGAACGTAAGGTAAATGGTGGGGACAGAGCGGTGACTCGCCATCAGCGCGAACGAACGCCCACGCCATGCCGCACAGGTGCAGGCGGGACCGGCCCAGCCGACGCAGCTCCGAGTGACAAGCCGACGACACCCGCACCCCACCAGGCGCAACAGCTCCGTGGTCGCCGGACGCGATCACGGCCACGCAAGCCCAACCCCTCAGGAAATGGAAACCACGCCATGAGCCGGCCCAGCACGATCCGCCTGGAGCGGACGACCCCGCGGACCGCGAGGATCACGTTCTCGAATCCCCCCGTGAACCTGGTGATCCCTGAGTCCATCGTGACGCTGCACAAGATCGTCTCGGAGCTGGAGAACGACCCGGACATCCAGGTCGTCGTCTTCGCCAGCGAACTCCCCGACTTCTTCATCAACCACTTCGACGCCACCGCGGCCGCCGACATCCCCGCGCCCGAG
The DNA here is from genome assembly GCF_040703965.1 of Streptomyces sp. NPDC006655. Lineage (NCBI taxonomy): Bacteria > Bacillati > Actinomycetota > Actinomycetes > Kitasatosporales > Streptomycetaceae > Streptomyces > Streptomyces sp. NPDC006655. Next base: position 2,611 of record NZ_JBEYJU010000082.1, read on the forward strand.
CACGAGGACGACAACCCGCTGTGGACCGACATGGTCCTGCGGCTGACCAAGGCCCCGTTCGTCAGCATCGCGGCTATCCGGGGCCGTACCCGGGGCGCCGGCAACGAGCTGGCCCTCGCCTGCGACCTGCGCTACGCCAGCCGCGAGAAGGCGTTCTTCGGCCAGCCCGAGGTCGGCCTCGGCCTCGTCCCCGGCGGAGGCGGCGGCGAGCGGCTTCCGCGCGCCCTCGGCCGCGACCGCGCGCTGGAGGCGATCCTGACCAGCGCCGACTACGACGCCGACACCGCCGAGCGCTGGGGATGGGTCACCCGAACCCTGCCCGACGCGGAACTCGACGCCTTCGTCGACGCGACCGTCGCCCGCCTCGCCTCCTTCGACCGGCAGGCACTGGCGACCGCCAAGTCCCAGGTCAACCGGGCGACACTGCCGCCGGACGCCCACCTGGTCGCCTCCTTCGGCGAGTTCGCGGGCACCCTGACGCAGCCGGGATTCGCCGCGCGCGCGGTCGGGCTCGGCGCACTGGTCGCCGAAAAGGGCCTCGACGTCGAGTACCAGCTGGGCGAGTACATCGGCCGGGTCAGCGAAGCCCTCTGATCACCCACGACCGATCGCAGCGCCCCACAGGGCGCCCGTAGGCGCCGCGACACCCCGGGCAGCGTCCATCCCCCACCCATCAGGGTTCCCACGGCGGCCGGGCACGCCTCAACGGCAGCCCGGCCGCCGGCTTCCCGGCCGGAGGGCCCGCCGCACCCACCGGTCTCCGAACACGGAAAACGCGACGGCCAATGTCCCACCGTCGTCACGTGCAAGTGGACCGAACGTTCTCGCGTCCGGTGCCGTGACGTCGCCCACGGCACATGAACAGCTCTCGGCAGCGGCGCAGCCCATCCTTTGAGAGGGCTTCTGCTGCAATGCCGCACCAACGGCTCGAAATCGCAGGCTCTTGCGTCAGTGTCTGCCTCTCGGGTGGTCGGCCCTGTGTCGGTCGGCTGCGGTCAGGCTTCTGGGCCCAGTGCTGCCGGCTGATCGCTGCTGCCGTGCGCCAGCGAGGCGAGAATCTCCTTGCGGCAGACATCGAGGATTTCGTCCGCCAGCGGAGAATCGTCCGGGCATGCCCGCGACAGCATGACCGCTCCGACCGAATGGGCGAGCATGTCGATCACCATGGGCTGCACCGACATCGCCACCCGTGCCAAGGACATCGACAACGGCATCGCCGACGTCATCACCGTGGGCTCGATGGCCCTCGCCAACCCCGACCTGGTCGAGCGCATACGTGCCGGCGCACCCCTGAACACCCCCGACCCCGCCACCTTCTACGGCGGCGGCGCAGCCGGCTACACCGACTACCCCACCTACACCGCCTGACCCAAGCGCCCGGCGCCCGAGGCAATCGCCTCCCTCGGGCGCTCCGGCGTACGCACGCCAGGGCATAGATGCTGAACGTCCGCACGCGTACCGAGCGCGGGTCCTGGGGTGCGACCCGGGCGGCAACGTCGTCGATCACGGTGAGCACCCCGTCGGTGTACGCGCGTCGGGTCGCGTCCGTGCCGCGGGCGATCTCGTCGAGCAGGGCGGCCGACGGGCAGCCGTGCTCAGGACTGTCACGGTGCTGCACCGAGAGAGAGGCCCGCAGGATCTGCTCCATCCCGGCCTGGCCGGGCACCGCCGCACCCACAGCCTCGCACTGCGCGCGCAACTGGTCGGCGACCGCCGTCGCGACCGGATCGTCCTTGGAGTCGAAAGGGGCGTAGTCGGTAGGCGGTCTCGGCGTCGTCGAGCTGTGCCGGGTAGGGGTGTTCGGGGGCATGGCGGAAGTCCACGACGAGCGAGCGGATCCCGGCGGCCTTCGCGATGTGCCCGGCGGCCTTGCGGTCCGCATGCATGGAGGCGGTGGCTGAGCCGCCGAAGTGGAAGTGCGGCAGCGCCCGGTCGGGGTCGGTGCCGGCGGGGATGGCCCAGAGGGCGGGGACGCCGTCGGCGTCGACCTCGGCGTAGGTGACGTCTTCCGGTTCGGTGGACGCCAGGTGGTGCGTCTCGGCGATGTCGCGCACGATGCCCAGGTCCAGGCCCGGCGTCATCCACTTGGTGCGCACGCCGTCCAGGAACTGCGCGAACTCGACACGGGCGAGAGCGCGAGCAGGAGACGCGGCGGCGGATCAGCGAGACGGCTGGGCGTCGGTTCAAGAGCGACGGGATCGACGGTTCGGGGATCGCCGCGCTGATGGTCTGATGCCGGTCGCTCTTGTGGGGGCTGGACACGATGCGCCCCGCCCCCGGCGGCTGTCAGAACATCGTGTTGTCGTTGGCGGCGGTCTCGGGCACGGCCTGTTCGGAGCTCCAGTGCTCGACGATCCTGGCATCGCGGACCCGGAAGAGGTCGATGACCGACCGGCCACGCTCGCCCGGCGTGTCGACGTAGTGGCTGTGCACGGCGACCAGGTCGCCTTCGGCGATGACGCGTTTCGGTGTGACACTCGACTGCGGGAACTTGTCGAAGTAGCTGCCCAGGTCGGCCTTGAGGCCAGCCGCGCCGTCGGAGATGGTCGGGCTGTGTTCGTGGTAGTCGGCGCCGACGTAGGTGTCGATGGCGGTCAGGTCCTTGCGGACCAGCAGTTGGTCGACGAACGCGGTGACCAGTTCCTTGTGGTAGGCGCTGAACCAGCGCTGCCCGACCGCGTCGGTCCGCGGCTCGCTGAGCGTGGCGAACATGTCGTTGCCGCTGGCCGTGGTGGCGGGCACTTCCTGAATGACGTCCCAGTGCTCGGCGATCTTGCCGTCCTGGAAGCGGAACAGGTCGAACACGGCCAGACCCTCGGTGCCCGGCACCATGACATAGCGGGAATGCAGCAGCACCAGATCGCCGTCGGTGATGATCCGGCGGGGCTCGAAGGCGGCCTGCGGGAACTGCTGTCGCATGGCGCCGCTGAAGTACTTGAGGGCGTCGGCTCCGTCGGGCGCCAGGGGGTTGTGCTGGATGTAGGAATCGGGCCGCACGACCCGATCGACGATGGCCGTGTCGCCGAGGACGAACACGTCATGCAGCAGTTGGCTGGCAACGTGTGCCTTGCTGTCTCGGACGGTCAGCACGATCTTGCCGGTGGTGCGGCCGGTCTCGCCGAGCGTATGCGCCTTCGCAGCCTCGGCGAGCGGGAAGGTGGCCTCGACGTGGGCGCGCAGTGCGCCGGTCTCGACGAGGGCAGCGATGGCCTGCATGCCGGCCTGGTCGGCCTCGACCAGCAGCGACTCGTAGCGGATCCCCCGCTCGGCGATCGCCGCCAGTTCGCCGGCGTCGACGGGTACCGGAAGGATCGAGACGAGGGTGCCGCCTTGGCGCAGCACGGCCACGGATCGGGCGCGGGCGGCGGAGTCGCGGGAGATCGGGTCGAGGACCACGTCGATGTCGCTGAGCACCTCGGTGAAGTCGACGCTGTGGTAGTCGATGACCTCGTCGGCACCGAGGGATCGCAGGAAGTCGTGTTTGGCAGCGCTGGCGGTGCCGATCACGTACGCGCCGCGGGCCTTGGCAATCTGCACGGCGAGGTGACCGACGCCGCCGGCCGCCGCGTGGATCAGGACTCGCTGCCCGGCCCGGACGCCGGCGGTGTCGACCAGTGCCTGGTAGGCGGTCAGCGCGGCCAGCGGCAGCGCACCGGCCTGGACGTGGTCGATGCCGGCGGGCTTGTGCGTGAAGACGCGGGCCGGCCCGGTCACGTACTCGGCGTGCGAGCCCACTCCGCCCGGGTAGGGCAGCATGCCGAAGACCTCGTCGCCGGGCTTGAACAGGGTGACGCCCACGCCGACGGCCTCGACGACGCCGGAGACGTCCCAGCCGAGCACCAGCGGCAGCCGGGCGATGGTCGCGGACCGGGCACGGTTCCCCCAGTCGGTCGGGTTGACCCCGGCCGCGTGGACGGCGACCAGGATCTCACTCACCCCTGGCGCCGGTTTGGGTAGCAGGGTCTCCTGCAGCACGTCTGGGGTGCCGTAGGTGTCCTGGCTGATGACTCGCATGGTCTCGGTGTCCGTCATGGGCCCAGCCTGGCCGCCGTCACAGGCCCACTACAATGGCGTGATCGCCAATTTTCGACGGGATCCTGCCGTGATCAAGGTGCACCGCGTCGTTGTCCTCGCCTCGCACGGGGTGTACCCGTTCGACCTGGGCATTCCCCACCGCGTCTTCGGCGCCGCAGACGGCCGCTACGAGGTCGTGACCTGCAGCATCGACGGCCACCCGGTGCGCACCAACACGGACTTCTCCATCACCGTCGATCATGGCCCGGAGGCGTTGCGCACCGCCGACACCGTCATCATCCCACCGTTCCAGACCAGCAACCCCGGCCGTCAAACGCCGGTCGACCTGGCGCAAGTCCTCGCGTACGTGGCCCCCGGCACCCGGATCGTGTCGACCTGCACCGGCGCCTTCGTGCTGGCCGCGGCGGGGCTGCTCGACGGGCGCCGGGCCACCACGCACTGGCACGCCACGGGCCTCTTCCGGGAGTGGTACCCGCAGGTGGAACTCGACCCGAACGTCCTGTTCGTCGACGAAGGCGACGTGCTGACCTCGGCCGGTGCCGCTGCCGGCATCGATGTCTGCCTGCACCTTGTCCGCAAGGACCACGGCAGCGAGATCGCCAACCGTGTGGCCCGCACCTGCGTCGTCCCCCCGTGGCGCGACGGGGGCCAGGCGCAGTACATCGAACACCCGGTCCCCGACGCAACGGCGAACGACACGTCCGCCGCCCGGCAGTGGGCGCTGCAGAACCTGCACAAGCCGCTGACCCTGAGCGACCTCGCCGAGCAGTCGAACATGAGCCTGCGCACCTTCGCCCGCCGCTTCAACGAAGAAGTCGGCTTGAGCCCCGGACGCTGGCTCATCCAGCAACGCGTCGACCGGGCCCGGCAGTTGCTGGAATCCACCGACCTGCCGGTCGACGAGATCGCCGGCCAGGTCGGCTTCGCCGGCGGCACCTCGCTGCGCGAACACCTGCACGCCGCTATCGGCGTCACACCACTGGCCTACCGGCGCACCTTCCGAGGCGCACCGGCAACGAGCCGTGCCGCCGCGTCGGATGCCCGGCGGGACGGTCAAGCACGTCGCCCTCGACCGTAAAATTATGCACGTCATGCCATCGGTCATGCCGGGAACCGGTATCGGTCGCGCGTATGACAGCAAACGCACCCGCGAGTCGAGCTGTGGCCGAACACGCTGATCCTCAACCGGGCCGGCACCGACATCGCCACCCGTGCCAAGGACATCGACAACGGCATCGCCGACGTCATCACCGTGGGCTCGATGGCCCTCGCCAACCCCGACCTGGTCGAGCGCATCCACCTTCTACGGCGGAGGCGCGGCCGGCTACACCGACTACCCCACCCACACCGCCTGACCACAGCCCCCGGCGCCCGAGGCAGTCGCCTTCCTCGGGCGCTTCGGCGTACGCACGGCGCAGCCAAACAGCGGTGAACATGCACTCGCGACGCGAGCGGTGCGCCGTCAATGACCACGAGGTCCCGTCCCGCGGCTCCGCATCCGGACTCGCCGAAGACGATCGCGGTGCGCTCGGGGTGTCGGGACGCGGTGTCCGTCAGCAGTCGTGACACGTTGCGGCTCGGGCTGAGCATCATTGCTCTCCTGGTTCTGCGGGTGGGGGCGGTCGAGCCCGGGCCTGCCGTCTGCTGGGCGACAGCTCGGCCAACAATCACCTGCCGACCATAATATTACGTGCGTCAGACCATAGATTAGGATGAGATACAAGGCAATGGTCCGGCAACGTCGGGGAGGAACCCTGTGGCGCGTTACACCAAGGAACACAAGCAGGTGACGCGGCAGCGGATCATCGAGAAGGCCGGCCACCGGTTCAAGCAGGACGGCATCGACGGCTCCGGCATCTCCACGCTGATGTCGGACGCCGGACTCACCAACGGGGCCTTCTACGCCCACTTCGAGTCCAAGGACGACCTCGTCGCTCACGTCGTCGCCGAGCAGCTGCGCGCGCAGGTGGAGCAGTTCGGAGCGCTGCGGCCCGGCCGCGAGGGCCTCGAGGATCTCATCCGCTCGTATCTGTCGCCCGAGCACCGGGACAACCCCGGCAACGGTTGTCCGAACGCCGCCCTGCTGGACGAGATCGGCCGCTGCGGTGACGCAACCAAGGACGCCTACACCCACGGCGCCAAAGCCATCGTGGACGAGTTCGCCGCCCGCCTGGCACCCGAGGATCCGCAGTCCGCCCGCGGTCAGGCCGTCGGGCTCTTCACCCTGGCGGTGGGAACGCTGCAGCTGTCCCGCGCGCTCTCCGACCGAAAGTTCTCCGACGAGGTCCTCGAGCAGGGAATCGAGAACGCCCTCGCCATCGCGCGATGCACGTCAACACCGGCTGGATGACCTGGCACGGGCCGGGACGCCGGTGCCGCGTGAGCGGGTGGCCCCCGGGGCAACTGCGATCTCGGGAGCGGCCGGCGCGGGGGTCCTGCGCTCGTACGGCGGCCGACTCTGCGCCCGTTCGACATACGCCGTAGCGGCAGTGCAGGTCCTGGGCCTGGGTCCTGGCGCCCGGACGGGACGCCGGCCGGTCTCCGCATCGCCGTCCTGCACGTCAACCGCCTCGGCGCCGCAGGGCCGAGAGGCGAGCAGGTCAGTTACGTCGAACACGTGACGAGAGCCGTGACGCCCGGCGGGCGTCACGGCTCTGAGTCAGCGTCCTTGGCCCCGTACGCACACCGCACCGCGGCCCTACGGCCGGCCGAAGAACTCGAGAGCCGTCGGCACGAACTGCTCGTGGTACTGGAAGATGCCGCCGTGTCCGCCGTCGGGGTAGATCACCAGCTCGGAGTTCGGCAGTCGCCTGGCCATGTCGTACGAGTTCGACGTCGGAACCATCCTGTCGTTGTCGCCGTTGGCGACGAGCACGGGCTGCTGGATGCGGGAGAGATCCTGCGGCTTTGCCAGCCCCCAGCGGTGGATGGCCTTGAGCTGGGAGAAGTAGGAGGTGAGGCGGATCGCCTTGTCCCGGTCCTTGGTGCGCTCCTTCAGGCGGGCCAGGAACTCCTTGCCGGCCCGGCGCCCGTTCGCGGTGCGGGTGAAGAAGAGGAACTGCTTCGGATCCTGAAGGGTGAGCAGTGCCCGGAGGGTGTCATAGTGCGAGATCCGGGTCACGTTCTTGATGCCCTCGCCGCCGGCCGGACCGGTGCCCGCGAGGACCAGCCTGCGGATGAGCTGCGGATCAGTCTCGGCGATCACCTGGGCGATCATGGCGCCCATCGAGAAGCTGAGGACGTCGACCTGCTCGAAGCCCAGCGCCCGGATGAAAGTGACGGCGTCCTTGGCCATCTCCTCGATGGTCTTCGGCGTCACGCCGGTGGAGGCGCCCACGCCCCTGTTGTCGAACGTGATCACCCGGTGCCTGGCGGCGATGCCGTCGACGACCCGGGGGTCCCAGTTGTCCAGGACCGCGGCGAGGTGGGTGATGAAGACGACCGGCATGCCGGTCCGGGGGCCGAGGTCGCGGTAGGCGAAGGTCACTCCGTCGGCGGTGACGGTGCGGGTCTGCGCGTTCTTGTACGACGTCACCACGTCGCCTCGTATTTCGTGTGCGTTCACGGTCGTGCCCTTCGGTGTGAGGATTACCGCCGCTGTGCGCCGGCTCTGCTTCCTCGCAGGTGGGCGCAGAGCGGTTCCCGGGTCTCCCGGCTGCGGCTGCAGTCCGGGGTCGGCGGTCAGAGGAGGCCCAGGAAGCGGGAAACCCCTTGGATCAGGTCCCTGAACAACCCGTCGACCATTGAAGTATGACCATAATTCCATCGGGGTGCAAGTGGGCCGGCCGAACGGAATGCACAGCGGCGGAATCACGGGTTCCCCGGGCGTCGGGGGTGCACCAGCACAGCGAACCACCAGAGCAGGAGCGGCTCACCTGCGCCGGCGGCCACGAGACGCTGGTCGTGGCCGTCCGGCCCCGGACCGGGGACAGCCGACGATCTGTACAACGGTTTGCGGACTTCGATGCCCGGCGTGAGGACGACGCCTGGCTGCGCCCCGGATTTCAGGACGAGGACTGGGCCGGAGTGCACACCGTGGACCACGACGACGCCCGCCTCAGCCCCGCCCCCCCGCCACCGGTACGGCCCACCTCCCGCCTGCACCCGCAGCGGACCTGGTGCAGCGCTTGCGGCGCTCGTCGGCAACACCGTCGGCCTGACCGGGGAAGGCCGCTCCATGGCGACGCTGAAGCTCATGGGACGTCAGATCGCACTTCCCGACGCCCTCCGGAAGCTCGACCGGCCCTTCGTCGTCCTGGTCCCGGGCAAGCCCTCGGCCCTGCCCGCGCTCGGGCAGTCGGCGCCGACGCCATCGTCCAGGCCTTCACCCCGGGGATGCAGGCGGTCGGGCGGTCGCCGAGTTCTTGGTCGGGCGCACTGGGCCGAGCGGGCGGCTGCCGGTCCATTACCGACCAGGGCCGGGGGCAGTACGGCTACAGGTGCGCCGATCTGACACAGGATCCGCTGTTCGCCTTCGGCGAGGGCCTCAACTGCACGGCGGTGCAAGACTCGGACCCGACGATCCAGAATCCGTTGTCACGTCCACGGGGACGCTGCGGGCCACGGTGACGCTGACCAGGACGGGCCGCCGTCCGGCACGGGAGACTGTGCAGGGGTATGCCCGCGACCGCGTCCCGAGCGTGACGTGGACCGATCGCGAAGTGAAGGCCTTCACCCAGGTCGGCGTCGAGCCGGGCGAATGGGTCGAGGTGATGATCCTCGTCCTCGCCGGTGACTGCACCGTCGTCGCCGCTCGGGACGCCGCGTCGTCGGACCGGGCGAGTTCGATCTCCTGCTCGGCAGCAGCTCACGCATCGAGGACCTCCGCGCCGCCGCCTTCACCGTCGACCACCTGCGCGGAGCGAGCGCTACGGCATCCTCTGGACGGGCCCGGCAACGCGGTGATGCCCGGTGCGTGTGATCGTTTCACTGTGAGCGCGCGGGCGGGACGCTTCACGGTCTCTTCGCGAGACCCGGCACCAAGACAAAATTGCGTGCCGCCGAAAGCCCCGGTCGCCGGTCACCGCCGGCGGCGGGAGCAGACCCGCGGACCCCTGCCCGCAGGACAGGCGCGGGGTGACGGCAGGCGGGCGACCAGTAATGCGTGCCGCCTGTCGTGTCGGGGAGTGCTACGAGGTCACGTCGCCGGTACGCACCGGCTGCCCGGGCTCGACGGTGATGACCCGGCCGGAGCCGTGCAAGGGCCGCCTCACGGCTGTGAGGCGGCCCTTGCACGAGGGCTGACCGGCCGTCGCCCGGGGTTCGGGACCGGCGGCGCGGTCGGCGTCTTCAGGCGGCGAGGAAGTCGGCCACCTGCTTGGTGAAGGCATTGGCGTGCTGGAAGAGGAAGGCGTGGCCGGCGTCGCCGTAGAGGAGGAGGGTGGCGTCGGCCAGGTGCTGGACGGCGACGTAGGACGCGTGGGCGGGGACCATCACGTCGTGCAGGCCGTTGGCGTACAGGACGGGGTGCTTGATGGACTCCAGTTCGGCCTTGACCTCGTCGAAGGGGGCTGCCAGGAGCTGGCCGATCGCGGCGAGCATGCCCTGCGCCGCCGTCTCGGAGACCGCGGGGCCGCCGGCGGCGAGCCGGGGCGCGACGTGGGCGAAGTGCTCGTGCCCTGAGGCGCGGGCCGCGTCCGTCTCCGGGTAGAACAGGTACAGCATGTCCTCCTGGTCGGCGTCGGGCTTGGCCATGATGCCCAGGACCTTCTCGCTCGCCTCCGGCGCACCGGGCACCCAGCCGGTCGGGCCGCTGCCCGCCACGATGATCTTGCGCACCAGCTCCGGGCGACGCGCGGCCAGGCGCTGGGCCACAAAACCCCCCAGGGACCAGCCGAGCACGTCGGCCCGCGCCAGGCCGAGGGCCTCGATGAACTCGGCGGCGCCCTCGGCGAATCCGTCGAGGGAGTCGCGCGGCTCGCCGGTGGTGCAGCCGACGCCGACGTTGTCGAACACGATCACGTCGTGGTCGGCGGCCAGGTAGTCCAGGAACTCCGGGTCCCACCAGTCGATGGTCGCCCGGAACCGCTGCAGCAGGACCAGCGGGACACCGCCCTGCGGACCCATGCGCCGGTAGGTGAAGGTCGCGGAGGGCCCCTCCACGGTGAGGTTCTCGGCCTTGTCTGCCAGATAGGTGCTCATGACGTCCTTCTTCTCTTGTGGGCGGGTGCCTGTCATGTCTCGCGGGTCTGCTCACGCAGCACACCAAGACATGCCGGGTCTGCGGGGTCGCTGCCCTTGGCCGGCGCCCCATGCGGCGAGCCAGGAATGCGGATCAGGCAGACGGCCTGCTCGGATCGCCCGGTCACCGGCTCGCTCCGATCACCCCGGAATCCACCGCGCCGAGCCGCAGAACAATTACATTATGCTCATAATACTAAGCAGGGGCGACTCGGGCACGCAAGGGGGCTGCCGGGGTGAGCGGAGCCCGCGACCCCGCCGCGGAACCGGCTGCGGGGCCGGCGGCGCAAGCGGTCCGGCGCGGCGGGGACCGAGGGGCGGGGACCGAGGGGCGGCGGTGCCGCACCGGCCGCGAGGGCACCGGAATCCGGGGTCATTGAATTACGTTCACAATACAATACATCGGAGGAGCCGACGGAGGGCGAGCGGCCCACCCGGCGCGCAGAGGAGTGTGCGGTGCGATACAGGAAAGAGCACAAGCAGGCCACCAGGCGGAGGATCATCGAGACGGCGGGCCGGCGCTTCAAGGAGGACGGCATCGACGGCTCGGGCATCACGGCGCTCATGAAGGACGCCGGGCTGACCAACGGCGCCTTCTACACCCACTTCACGTCCAAGGACGACCTGGTGGCCACCACGATCGCCGACCAGCTGCAGGCCCAGAACGCGAGCATCGTCGCGCACGCACAACCGGGCCGCGCCGGCCTCGAACAGATCGTGCGCTGGTACCTGTCCCCCTGGCACCGTGACAGCCGTGACACCGGCTGCCCCTCCGCCGCCCTGCTCGACGAGATAGGGCGCTGCACCCACCCGACCAAGCAGGCGTACACCGAGGGCGTACTGGTGGTCGCCGACGGCATCGCCGCCCGCCTGGCGCCGGACGACCCGCTCTCGGTCCGCCCCATGGCACTCAGCTCCTACGCCATGCTGGCCGGCACACTCCAGCTCTCGCGGGCCCTCGCCGACCCGCAGCTCGCCGACCAAGTCCTCGACCAGGGCATCCACAACGCCCTCGCGCTCCTGGGCATCGAACACGAAGGGGACACCAGGACGGCGCACTGACCGGCGTACAGACAGACACTGCGCGGCGCGCGCCGCACCGCCCACGCCGCGCCAACCCCTCACCTGCGGCGCGGCACCCCTACGGGAAGAGGCGTCCACTCGGCACCCGGAAGCCTGCACGCGGCCCCGTCCCCCCTGCGCCCAGGCACGACGTCGCGGGCGTCGTCCGCCGCGAGGACCAGCCGGCCGGTCCGGGTTTCGTGGACTCGCCCAGGTGCCGCATCAGCTCGTCGTACAGGTCGTTCACGCTCAGATGTTGATCATGTGGCCGGCCAGGCCGTGGACGGCTTCCTTGACCGCTTCACCGAGGGTGGGGTGGGCATGGACGTTGCGGGCGACCTCGTGGACCGTGAGGTCCCACTGCTGGGCCAGGGTCAGCTCGGGCAGGAGTTCGGTGACATCGGGGCCGATGAGGTGACCGCCGAGGAGCTCGCCGTACTTGGCGTCGCTGATCAGCTTCACGAACCCGCTCGCGTCGCCCAGGCCATGGGCCTTGGCATTCGCGGTGAACGGGAACTTGGCCACCTGGACGTCGAAGCCCTTCTCCCGCGCCTGCGCCTCGGTGTAGCCGAAGCTGGCGATCTGGGGCCGGCAGAAGGTGGACCGCGGGATCATCACGTAGTCCAGCTCCATGGTCTCCGCGTCCGCGATCGTCTCCGCGGCGACCACGCCCATCGCCTCGGCGGCGTGCGCGAGCATCAGCTTCGCGGTGACGTCACCGATGGCGTACAGGTGCGGGACGGACGTACGGCACCGGCCGTCGACGTCGATCGCGCCGCGCTCGGTCAGCCGCACGCCCGTGTTCTCCAGGCCGTAACCGGTGACGTTCGGCGCGAAACCGATCGCCTGGAGCACCTTGTCGGCCTGAAGGACCTGCTGGGCGCCGTCCTTGCCGGTGACCGTGACACGGACCTGCGCGCCCGACTCGTCGATCGACTCGACGCGGGTGGAGGTGAGCACGCCGATGCCCAACTTGCGGTACTGCTTGGCGAGTTCGGCGGAGACCTCGACGTCCTCCAGGGGCGCCATCCGGTCCAGGTACTCCACGATCGTGACCTTCACGCCGTAGTTGTGCAGCACGTACGCGAACTCGATGCCGATCGCGCCCGCGCCCGCGATCACGATGGACTGCGGGAGGTCGTCGGCGAGGATCTGCTCCTCGTACGTGACCACGCGCGCGGTGCGCTTGGTGCCGGGCAGCAGCCGGGGCGTGGCGCCGGTCGCGATGATGCAGTGGTCGAAGCCGATCGTGCGTGACTCGCCGTCGCAGCCCGCCACTTGGAGGGTGTGTGCGTCGAGGAACGTGCCACGGCCGTCGATCTCCGTGATCTTGTTCTTCTTCATCAGATAGTGGACGCCCTTGACCCGGCCGTCCGCGACCCGGCGGCTACGGCTGAACGCCTCGCCGTAGTCGAAGGAGACCTCACCCTCGACCTTGATGCCGAAGGTCTTCGCCTCGCGCGTGAAGATGTGCGCCAACTCGGCATTGCGCAAAAGGGCCTTGGTGGGGATACAGCCCACGTTCAGGCAGACACCGCCCCAGTACTTCTCCTCGACGACCGCGACGCTCCTGCCCAGTTGGGCGGCCCGGATGGCGGCTACGTATCCGCCGGGGCCCGCGCCGAGTACGACGACGTCGAAGCGCTCACCCTGCTCGTCCATGGACGGCTTCCTTTCCGCTGGGACGGCCCGCCCCCGCGAGGGGCGGACTCACTCCCGATCGAACGATCTGTTCATCAACACGCCGGCGGCGGCATCCGCCACCTCCGCCGTGGGGAAACGGTGGAGGCGACCGTATGGTCCGCCCTCTCGGCAGCGGCTTCCCGACGTCAGCTTCAGCGCCGCGACGCGGTGATCTATGCCCGCTCAGTCCTCAGCGGCGGCGGGCCGACGCCCGGTCGGCTTCGTGCACTTGGGCCTCGGCGGCACCGAGCCTGAGAGTGTCGAGGCCGAAGGCGGCGACCGGGCCGTGCGCACCGGGCTTGAGGACGGCATCCGGCTGAGCCGCGCGGGCGGGCGCCCCACGCCAGGAGGGATCCCGTCATCTATCCGGTTCGCGGCGAAGGGTGACAGCGGGCCAGGGCCGCCATGGCCGACCGGTCATCACCTGGCCGACCATGGAGCGAATCAACCCCGGCGTGGCCGGGCTACGCCGCTGTCAGAGGCAGCGGGGCGAACACGTGGTGTTCCCAGATGCGGCGGGCGGCCTCTTCCGGGTACCTGGTGACCGTCGGTTCGGCGTCCAGGAGTTGGACGAGGCGGCGCTCGGCGTCGTACGCGGGCCAGCCCGGGTCGCCCGTGGTGGCGAAGGCGGTCCAGGCGGAGCGGAAACGGGCGGAGAGCGCCTCGGTCTCGGGCGAGGGCACGGGCCCGGTCAGCATGGCGCCGAGGCCGCCGTACACACCGAAGGTCAGGGGTACGTCGAGTCCGTGACAGGCGCCCAGAACGCCGCCGTTGGCGGGTGCGGCCCAGGTCAGCTCGTACACGTGCGCCCGGCCGCCGCCCGCCACCTGCGCCTGCGCCAGGTGAAGGGAGGGCATGCGGAACAGCCAGTCGGACTGGACCAGCTCGAACAGGTACTCCGACGGGGCGTCCGGGAACGCTGCACGGTAGGTCTGTTCGCCGTCGGGTGCCGGTCCGAACAGGCCCAGCGCCATCGAGGCCAGGGCCTCGTCCACCTGTCCGAGCAGCCCGCCGAGCATGAGGAAGAGACGGTACTCGTCCCGGTTGTGCCCGGCGATCAGCTCCACGTCCCGCGCGGCGCCGCTCGCGAGTGCCTGCCACGGGGTGGTGGGCAGGACATCGCCGTCGACGACGGGCGAGAAGGGGGTCGGGGTCAGAGCGACCGGGCCCCAGCGGTCGACGTACCCGCGCATCCCGGCGGTCAGCGCGGCTCCTGCCCCGGGCAGCTTGCGCGGGTCCACACCGGACAGATCTGCGACCGTCGGACGCAGCCCCAGCCCGCCGGCCAGGGCTTCGGCGATGTCACCGGCCAGCGCGGCGGAGAAGAACGTACCCGGCACACTCTGGGCGACGGCGCGCCGGAACAGACCCCGCGCTCGCGGCATGGCCATCAGCGCGGCGATGGACCCGGCGCCCGCTGACTCGCCGAAGACGGTGACCTGGTCGGGATCGCCGCCGAAGGCGCTGATGTTCTCGCGCACCCACTCCAGGGCGGCGACCTGGTCGAGCAGTCCGCGGTTCGCGGGTGCGCCGTCGATCAGGGCGAACCCCTCGATCCCGACTCGGTAGTTGAGGGTGACCACGATCAGGTCACCGTCGCGGGAGAGCCGACTGCCGTCGTAGGCCGGGTCGTCGGCGGAGCCGAACTTGTAGGCGCCGCCGTAGATCCACACCATCACCGGCCGGCGTGCGGCCGGGTCCGTCTCCGGCGTCCAGACATTGACCGTCAGCCAGTCGTCACCAGCCGGAAGGCCGGCGGCAAGTTCCGCCTCGGGGCCCATCGGCTCCTGCGGGGGCGGCGGTCCGAACGCGAACGCCTCACGCACTCCGTCCCAGCGGTCCACCGGTCGCGGCGCCGTGAAACGCGCCGCACCCACCGGGGGCTGGGCGAACGGGATGCCCCGAAAGACCTCCAGGCCACCCTCGCGGCGACCGCGCACCGCGCCCGCCGCCGTCCTGACCTCAGGAAACTCGCTACTGCTCATCATGACTCCTCAGAGGACCGGCTGCCGGGCAGACGGTCCACGCACGGGATGCACAAGTGGGGTGACCGAGACGGAGTACCGGCGGGTCCCATTGACACCGGCCGACCGTCGTCCGAGACTCATGCTCGCCTTGGGGTGAACCATGTTTCACTAGACGAACCGGCTTGTCGACAGACTCGCGCTTCGAGGCCCCCACATCCTCCACGGACGCAGATGCTCTCCTTCCCCTCGTCCGCCGCGTCGGCTCCCTCCCGCACGTTCCGCACGGTGTTCCCTGTGCTGGCTGGCCGTGATCTTCGACTGGCATGGACATCAACCTCTACGGCGCCGTGATGCCCCACATGCCCGACAACGCGGGACTCGGCCTGACCCAGGCGAGTGCGGGCGGGCACCATGGGCAGCTGGACCACGTTCGGCATGCTCGCGGGTGCGCTCACTGCGGCTCGGCGATCTGCGCCACGGCGGGAGGGGGCGGACTGATCGGGTGCGGCCGGTTCATCGCCGGTCTCGGGCCGGGCGGGCTCATGCCGCTGTGCCTGGCCATGGTCATGGAGTTCGCACCACCGCGCAGAGCCGCCCTCACCACGGGCCTGCTCATGACCTCGTACCACGCCGGCGGCATGGCGGCGACGGACTCTGGCCCGGGCTGCGGGCTGGCACCGGGTCTTCCGGGCAGGCGTGCCGCCGGCCGTGATCGCCGTGCCTCTGCTGCTCACACTGCTGCCGGAAGCGCCCGGCGTGCTGCTGGCACGGGGTGAGCGGGACAGGGCCCACGCGGTCGCGGACCGCTACGGCCTGCCCCGGCCCACCGTCGTCGCCGCACCGGCCGCCGGAGCCAGGGTCCGCCTGGCCGCGGTGCGGGCACTGTTCCACCCCGACGCGCGCTGGGCGACTCCGCTGCTCTGGCTCGCCTCCTTCTGCGGTCTGCTGTTGGTGTACGGCGTGAGCACCGGGCTGCCGCAGATGATGCGGGCCTCCGGCTACGGCGTGAACTCCTCAGTCAGCTTCCTCCTCGTCCTCGACCCCTGGCCGACCGCATGGGCCGCCGCAGGGACATCACGTTCTTCGCGGCGAGGTGCCGCATCGTCGCGCCGGCCTTCCCGGTATGCGTCGGCTTCCTCAGCGGCAGTCTCGGCATGGGCGCAAGCATCGGCCTGTGCGCAGGAAGCTCTTACGGCATCGCCGTCCTCCCCGAGACCTCACACAGGGAACCCGGCACCCCAACCGCTGACCACTCTGTTCAACTCCCGGCTTCGCACGCATCCGTTCGCCGCTCTTGATCGTGGGTGCTCTCCAAGGAGACCGCCGATGCACTCATGGACGCAAACCCGCGCTACACAGCCCCTGCGTCAGCCAGGAAGGGCCGCAGATGCGCCAGCAGCGCTGCCGGCTGCTCCTCCGGGATGAAATGGCCGCACTCCGGGATCTCGGCACCGGTGACGTCGTCCGCGTACTCGCGCCAGATTTCCAGCGTCGGCAGGCGGGAGGGCAGCCCCACGGAACCCCACAGCGCCAGTACCGGCATGGTGAGGCGCCGGCCCTCGGCGGCGTCGATGTCGTCGAGGGCGACGTCCTGCTCCATGGCGCGGTAGTCGTCGAAACTCGCGCGCAGGGCACCCGGACGGGAGAACGCCCGGACGTAGGCATCGACTGCTTCGGGTGTCAGGCCGTGGCGGTTGTAGGTCCAGCGCTCGAAGAAGTACTCGAGATATCCGCGGATGTCGCGTCCCACGAGGCGCTCCGGCAGGTCGGGTTGCATCTGGAACAGCCAGTGCCAGTACCCGGAGGCGAGGGAGGCGTCCAGGCGACGGAACATCTCCCGGGTGGGCACGATGTCGAGTACGGCCAGCCGCTCCACCTGCTCGGGGCGGTCCAGCGCCCAGCGGTGCGCCACACGGGCGCCGCGGTCGTGCCCCACGACCGCGGCCTTCCCGAAGCCGAGCGCTTCGACGAGACCGGCGATGTCGGCAGCCATCCGCCGCTTGTCGTAACCGGCCGCGGGTTTGTCACTCAGGCCGTAGCCGCGCAGGTCGGGCGCCACGACAGTGTGGCCGGCCGCGAGATCCGCCAGCACCGGCCGCCAGCAGTCGGAGGTCTGCGGCCAGCCATGGAGCAGCACGAGCAGGGGGCCGGATCCCGCCCGGACGTAGTGCAGGCGGACCCCGTGCACCTGCGTCACTCCGGTCGTCACTGCCGGCTGTCCCATCAATGCGCCTCCCCGGCAGGACTAACCGCCTTAGACGGTTAAGCTAACGTGCAGAATGGAGGCGTGGCAACGGACGGCATGTGGATCTGGGACGGCGGGCGGGTCTGCCTGGACTTCACCAACACCCTCCGCTACCGGTGGCGGACCGCACCGCAGGAGACTCTCCGGAATCCGGGCGACCTGGCTCTCTGGCTTCAGCAGGCCGGCCTGCTCACACCGGGCATCCCGGACCCCGGCGCTGCCGCCGTCCTGGCCTCGGGCCGACGGCTGCGCGAGACGGTCGACCGGGCCGTACTCGCGGTCGCCGACAACCGGCTGCCCTTGTCCGGCGACATCACCATGCTCAACCGATCAGCAGCGAGGGCTCCTCGACCCGTCTTGCAGATCGCCGTCACGGACGGGCGCCTGGAGCCCGCCGGAACCGCGAACATCGCCACCGATGCCTCAGCCGCTGTGGCGCTGATCGCCCAGGACGCCGTCGATCTTCTCCTGTCCGCCGAGATCCGGCGGGTACGCGTCTGCGGCGCGGACGAATGCGCCCTGCGCTTCGTGGACCGCTCCCCCGCCCGCAACCGCCGCTGGTGCTCCATGTCCCGCTGCGGCAACCGCACAAAGGTCCGCCTCCACCAGGCCCGGGCCAGACGGAGTGAGCACACCCCGGCAGACTGAGCCCCAAGGGCTCCTGGCACCACCGCGGTCAGTTCACTCGGCGGACCTCAGACGAAAGGCGGGGCCGGGGACGCTCTCGATGTCTTCCGGCTGTACGGCGTGGCCCCGGCCGCAGCGGATCTGGGCGTCGACGTGCGCGCCGCATCCACGGTGCCTGGACAGCATGGCCGGGCCCTCCGGGTCGGCGCGGTAGCGGTCACCCCACTGCAGGAGCCCCATCACGGCCGGGACCAGATCCACACCCTTGGGGGTGATCACGTACTTCGGCCGGCTCCGCGAGCCCGGCTCCTTATAGGTCTCGGTGGCCAGGATCCCTTCCTCCACCAGCATCTTGAGCCGCGCCGCGAGGAGGTTGCGGGGACAGCCCAGGACGCGTTCGAACTCGCCGAAACGGGACGAGCCGTAGAAGACCTCGCGCAGGATCAGGATCGTCCACTTCTCGCCCACGACCTCAAGGGTCCGGGCGATCGAGCAGTTCGACGCGTCCCGGTCGAGCCGGGGGTCCACACCGGCGTCCTGCAGAGCTTCGGTCGTTGCATCCATGGACTGATTCTAACCTCATCTGAGTTTACTTTTCTATACTCAACAAGTAGCGTCATGGTCGGCACATCCACCCGGCCCGCACACGAGAAACGGGCGCGCAGGGGGACCTGCCGGAAGAACCGCATCAACCACCCGGACACCCGCACAGGAAGGCCGCCGGCATGAAGGCGTTCGTCGTCGAGAAGTACGGCAAGGACGGCGTACGCGCCGCAGAGGTACCCGAGCCCGCCGTCGGGGACCGCGACGTCCTGGTCAGAGTGAGCGCCGCCGGCATCAACCCGCTGGACAAGATGGTCCGCAACGGGGAGTTCAAGCAGCTGCTGAAGTACAAGCTTCCGTTCGTGCTCGGCCACGACGTGGCGGGCGTGGTGACGCGGGTCGGTTCCGCCGTACGCGGCTTCGAGGTCGGCGACGAGGTCTACGCCCGTCCGCGCGACCTGCGGGTGGGGGGCTTCGCGGAGTTCATCGCGGTCGACGCGGACGATGTCGCCCCCAAGCCGGCCTCGCTCTCCCTGGAGGAGGCAGCCGCGGTGCCGCTGGTGGCCCTGACCGCCTGGCAGGTCCTCGTCGAGCGCGCGCACGTGAAGCCGGGGCAGAAGGTACTCATCCATGCCGGTGCCGGGGGCCTCGGGTCGACGGTCATCCAGCTCGCCAAGCACCTGGGCGCCACGGTGGCGACGACCGCGAACACCAGGAGCGAGGAGCTGGTCAGGAGCCTCGGCGCCGACCTCGTCGTCGACTACACCAAGGAGGACTTCTCGAAGGTGATCTCCGGCTACGACCTGGTGCTGGACTCCGTGGGCGGGGCGAACCTCGAGAAGTCGCTGACCGTGCTGAAGCCCGGCGGTCTGGCCATCAGTGTCGTCGGGCCGCCCGACGCCGCCTTCGCCAAGCAGCTCGGCGCCCCCTCCGTCCTGGGCCTGGTCATGAACACCCTCAGCCGCAAGATCCGCAAGCGGGCCAAGGCGCTGGGCGTGCGCTACGAGTTCCTCTTCATGCAGGCCAGCGGCTCCCAGCTGCGCAAACTCGGCGCCCTCTACGACAGCGGAAAGCTCCGCCCGGTCATCGACAGCACCTTCCCCTTCGACCAGACGCTCGAGGCGATGGCATATGCCGAGCAGGGCCGCACCAAGGCCGGCAAGGTCGTGGTCTCCATGGGTCCCGGCAACGACTGAGACGCGGCCGGCAACAGCCCCTCCGTTCCGGCACGGTCATCACAGGACGGCCCCGTTGGCGGTCCACATCGCGACTATGCCGCGGAGAGCTGCAAGTTGCAGGGGTTCGGGTCATTCGGCACGCCGTATGCCCGCGGCACAGCGCGGCGCGCGGCTTCGGATGCCCGCGCGAAGTGTGCCCTGCCGCCCCAGATCCCCGCAGATCGCTCCTCGCCACCACCCGGTCCAGAACGCGCGCAACCGCGACGACGGTGGCACGCTGTCGCCGTCGTCGATGAGATCCGGCTCTGTACGGACGCAGTCAGACCGCTCCCGTCAGCGGCAAACCGGCTGTCATGGACAGTATGGCTGCCGCACGGCTCCCGGCCCGGTCGAACGTCTGCCCGCGGCAGTCCGCGAGGCCATACGTTCCCGTTTCGCTGACGCGCGGCCCGTCTGCCCCTCCCCTCGCGCAAGGCGATGTCCTGCTCACGGCGGACGTGTTCAGGACGCCAGCGTCCGTCCGCCGAGCGACGCACGTTGCCAGGCGGCAGTGCGGTCCTTGCCGACCAGGGCGGCCCTGACGCCCTCCAGGAAGTCCGGCGTGCGGATGGTCGTGCGCGTGAGGGCGAGTTCGGCCTCCAGGCACTCGCGCAACGTGCGCTGTCCGCCTCGGGCCAGCAGGGCGTGGGTGATCTCCAGACTCTGCGGCGAGGCGGACTCCAGGGCGCCCAACGCGGCTGCGGCCCAAGGGGTGTCGAGGTGACGCAGGCATTTGTCGATCTCGCCGAGGGCCGACGCGCCGAAAGCCCAGTCCACGCCCCCGCGAACCTCCGCCAGCCTGCTCTTTGCCACCGGGGAACGGCCGGCGAGACGCTTCAGGACGACGTCCACCGGCTCATCGGGGCCGCCGGCCAGGGCGTCCCCCGCCGTGTCCAGCAGGTCCGCGGGACCTGAGGGGCAGGCACCAGGCACCTCAAGACCCTTGCACACGGCGCGGAGCGGCTCGACGAGCTTACCGGCGGCCACGGCGGGGCTGCGGCACCGCCTTCGCCCCCCGCCCTGGGACGCGTTCGCCGCCGCTACCCCAGGCTCCCGGTCGAACTCATCACCGCGACACGGCAGTTCGCCCTGCGTCCGTCCGGTTTCGATCCTGCTCTCGTCATCGGCGTTCCCTCCAGCAGCCGCCTTGTGACCGAGCACCCCACCGACTGCACGACCTCGCACTGGATCAGAGCGGACCACGTCTCACCCCCGGCCTCCAGGGCGCGGGCGACTGCGCCGCTGGACGCCTCCCCGGTCGAGACGGGGCCCGTCTGCGATGCCCTGAAGGGCCTCCTCGCATCCATGAGGCTGATTCACCACATCTGAGTTTACTTTCATATACTCAGACAGTAGCGTCATGACCTGCACATCGACCCGGCTGCCGCAGGGGAACCCGGCACGGCACCCGCCCGAGAAGGAGCACCACCATGGGAGTAAGCCCACAGGCACACGAGTTCGCGGAGTTCCTCGCGAGCGTGAGCGCGAAGTCGTCGACACCGGGCCTCGACCTGGCCGTCATCCGTGACATCGTCGACTCGAACCACAAGGCGTCGAGCGAGCCGGAAGGCGTCACCTACGCCGAAGCGGACGCGGGCGGCGTCCCCGCCCTGTGGGCCGTCCCCGAGGGCGCCGATCCCGACCGCGCGCTGCTGCACTTCCACTTCGGCGGATCCGTCACCGCCTCCATGCACTCCGACCGCAAGGCCGCGGGACACATCGCGAAGGCGGCCGGCGCCCGCTCGCTGGTCGTGGACTTCCGCCTGGCACCCGAACACCCCTATCCGGCGCAGCTCGACGACGCCGAGACCGCCTACCGGTGGCTGCTCGCGCAGGGCTACGAGCCGCAGAACATCGGCAGCACCGGCCACTCGATCGGCGGCACCCTGGCGGTGATGCTGCCGCTGCGCCTGCTCGCCAAGGGCGAGACCACGCCCGGCGCGATCGTCAGCGTCTCCCCCTGGACCGACCTCACGCTCCAGAACCCGGCAGTGGACGCCAACGAGACGAACGACAAGATGCTCAGCCGGGGCACGCTGGAACTCTTCCGGGGCGCCTGGCTGCAGGACCCCGCCGTCGACTTCACATCCCCCGAGATCAGCCTCGTGAACGCCGACCTGACCGGCCTGCCGCCCACGCTCGTCTACTACGGCGAGTACGAGACCCTCGCCGACGACGGTGCGCAGCTCGGCCGCCGCCTCGCGGACTTCAAGGTCACCACCGAGACCCACGCGATGCCCGAAGGGCAGCATTCGTTCGTCCTGGGCGCGGGCCGCGTACCCGAGGTGGACCAGGCCATCGGGCAGATGGGCCAGTGGCTCCGCAAGCACCTCGGCGCGTGAGCGAAAGCCGCGCCTGACCTCAGGTCTGCCCGCCAGGCCGCCGCACCACCGCGATGCCGGTGACCGGCCCACCGGTCAGCGGCATCCTG
The DNA here is from genome assembly GCF_040703965.1 of Streptomyces sp. NPDC006655. Classification (NCBI taxonomy): domain Bacteria; kingdom Bacillati; phylum Actinomycetota; class Actinomycetes; order Kitasatosporales; family Streptomycetaceae; genus Streptomyces; species Streptomyces sp. NPDC006655. The sequence goes on from NZ_JBEYJU010000082.1 coordinate 24,601, forward strand.
CTCGACCACGCCGACCGGCATACGGTACGTGTGCCCGACACCGTTCCGCACGCAACCACACCACCGTCCCGATGCCACAAAGGAGTGCGCGATGGGAACGTACGAGGATGTCTTCCGCGCCAGTACCGAGGACCCGGAGAGCTTCTGGCTGAAGGCGGCGGAAGGCATCGACTGGGATGTCACTCCGCGACGCGCCCTGGACTCCTCGGGCGCGCCCTTCTACCGCTGGTTTCCCGACGGACGGCTCAACGTCTGTTTCAACGCACTCGACCGGCACGTCGAGGCCGGCCGGGGTGAACAGCCCGCGCTCGTCTACGACTCCCCCGTGACCGACGCCCGCCGCACCTACACCTACACGCAGCTGAGAGACGAGGTGGCGGCCTTCGCCGGAGTTCTGGCGGGGCTCGGCGTGGGACACGGCGACCGGGTGGTGATCTACATGCCGATGGTCCCCGAGGCCGTCGTCGCGATGCTCGCCTGCGCGCGGATCGGCGCGGTGCACTCGGTCGTCTTCGGCGGGTTCGCCCCGCGCGAACTCGCCCTGCGCATCGACGACGCGGCCCCCAAGGTCGTGGTCTCCGCCTCGTGCGGCATCGAGGGCAAGCGGGTCATCGCGTACAAGCCCATGCTCGACCGGGCGATCGAACTCGCGGCCCACAAGCCCGAGAAGAGCGTGATCCTGCAACGCCCGCAGGAGTCGGCCGAGTTGGGGCCGGACGATCTCGACTGGGCGGATCTGGTCGCCGCCGCGTCCCCGGCCGACTGCGTTCCCGTCCCCGCCACCGATCCCCTCTACATCCTCTACACGTCCGGGACGACCGGAAAACCCAAGGGAGTCGTCCGCGACTGCGGCGGCTACGCGGTCGCCCTGCACTGGTCGATGGGCGCCGTCTACGACGTGGGCCCGGGCGAGACCATGTTCACCGCCTCCGACATCGGCTGGGTCGTCGGGCACTCGTACATCGTCTACGCGCCCCTGCTGGCCGGCGCCACGACCATCCTTTACGAGGGCAAGCCGGTCGGCACACCGGACGCCGGCCAGTTCTGGCGCGTCGCCGCCGACCACCGGGCCAAGACCATGTTCACGGCGCCCACGGCCTTCCGGGCCATCCGCAAGGAGGACCCGAAGGGAACACTCACCGCCGAGCACGACCTGACCGGCCTGCGGTATCTCTTCCTCGCCGGCGAGCGCCTCGACCCCGAGACCTACCACTGGGCGAGCGCCCTCCTGGGCATCCCGGTCATCGACCACTGGTGGCAGACCGAAACCGGCTGGCCCATCGTCGCCAACCCGGTCGGCATCGAAACCGCTCCCCTCAAACCCGGCTCCCCCACCCGCCCGCTCCCAGGCTGGGACGTCCGCGTCCTCGACCCCTCGGGCGAGCCCGTACCCGCGGGCGTCGACGGCGCGATCGTCGTCAAGCTCCCCCTGCCACCCGGCGCACTGCCCACCCTCTGGAACGACGACGACCGCTACGTCGCCTCCTACCTCTCCGCCTACGACGGCTACTACCTCACCGGCGACAGCGGACACATCGACGACGACGGCTACGTCTTCGTCATGGGCCGCACCGACGACGTCATCAACGTCGCCGGACACCGGCTGTCCACCGGCAGCATGGAAGAAGCCCTCGCCGCCCACCCCGACGTCGCCGAATGCGCCGTCATCGGCGTCGCCGACGCCCTCAAGGGACAGATCCCGCGCGGCTTCGTCGTCCTCAAGACAGGCAGCGACCCAGAACCGGGCGAGGTCGAGGCCGAACTCGTCCAGCTCGTCCGCGAGCGCATCGGCGCCGTCGCCTCCCTCAAGGACGTCACGGTCGTAGCGGCCCTGCCCAAGACCCGCTCGGGAAAGATCCTGCGCAAGACCATGCGCGGCATCGCCGACGGCCACGACGAACCCATCCCCTCCACCGTCGACGACCCCGGCGTCATCGAAACCCTGCGCCCGGTTCTCCGCCGCACCGATCACACGCCGTGAACGGCTGCCCCAGGACATGAGCCACGGGGAGCACGTTCCACACCGACGGACGTCGGTGTGGATCACCTCGCACGCGCTGGACAGTTTGACGCCTCTGGCTGACAACCGTGCCGATCGCCCGCACCGTGCCCGTGTCCACGGTGATCCGCCGCAGGAACTTCACCGTCAGGTCCAGCGAGGTGTACGCCACGCGGTGGCGGCCCCCGGCGTGTGGGACCGCACGGCCGACGAGACCGGGTGGACCGCGTTGCTCGGCGAGCGGCGCGGTGGCCCGGACGTCTCCCCGTACGCCGCCCCGGCCCGCGCGGAGGATCTGTCCGGGCTGCCTCCGGCCTTCCTCGACGTCGGCTCGGCCGAGACGTTCCGCGACGAGGTCGTCACCTACGCCACCCGCCTGTGGCAGGCCGGCAAAGTCGCCGAGCTCCACGTATGGCCCGGCGGCTTCCACGGCTTTGACGGCCTCATCCCCCAGGCAACCCTCTCCCAGGCCTGCCAGACGGCCCAGAGGGAGTGGCTGCGCCGGCTGCTCGCGGAGTAACGGGGCGGGCTGGAGCCCGAGGGGCACGCGGCCGACGGACTCGACGGTGTGGAGTGCCGACCCGGCTCGGCCGACTGCCGCTGTTGGTTGCTGGAAGGACCGGTCGCGCTCGCCCGTGTTCGTTGCCGGTCGAGTCACCCCTACCCGCGGCTGTCATGGCAGGGATGACGTCTTGACGTCTTGGCGTTGTGGCAGCGTGAACAGGTGGTCCGGGGGTCAGGTTCCGGTGCCGTAGCGGCTGAGCATGAGGGCGACGGCTTCGTCCACGATCGCGGCGTCGGTGGGGTTGGGCGGGACGAAGTCGGTCCGGACGAGCTGGGGCCACAGGAACTGGGCGCAGATCATGCCGAGGAACTGTTCGGCGACCTCGGCCGCCGACTGTGGCTGTCCGCCGGCCGAACGGAAGTCGAGTGTGCCGGCCTGCGCCTCGGCGTCCAGGTAGTCGCGGAGCCGGTCGAAGAAGGGTCCGCGGTCGATGGCGAAGCCGGTGCCGACGATGTCGGCGAGTTCCGGCATCTGGGGCAGCTCGGTGATGATGAGGCGGCACAGCGCCGCCGTGCCCGGCCGCGCGACCAGGCAGGCGTAGTCACGGCCGATGTGGTCCAGACCGTACCGGGGATCACCGGGCGGGGGCGGCTCGGCGTACTCCACATCCAGCTGCCACTGTTCGGAGGTGACGGCCGCGAACAGCGCGGCCTTGGAGGGGTACCGCTTGAAGAGGGTGCCGGTGGAGACGCCGGCCTCCCTGGCGATCTGAGCCAGGGAGGTCTTGTCGTATCCCCGGGCGAGGAAGAGGTCGCGGGCGGCGCGGATGATGCGCGCGCGGTTCTCCGCTTTGATCTGCGCGTGATAGCCGGCTCTGGTCTGCGCGTCAGACCCGGCCTGGCACGTATCGCCACCGGTCTCCGCTCGGTCCGCCACCGGCATACCCACGCTCCTCGCCCGTCTCCCGGCCGCGTCCCCGCTGTCAGAGGACGGTCTGGCCGCCGTCCAGGATAAGGTCCTGGCCCACCGCGAAGGCGGAGGCATCGCAGGCCAGGTACACGACGGCCTCCGCGACCTCCTCGGGCATACCCATGCGGCCCAGCGGGATGCCGGCGCTGATCCCCTCCAGCACCGCCGCCTGCTGCGCAGGGTCCTCGATCCCGAGCTTGGAGTACAGCGGGGTGTCCACCGGGCCGGGGCTGACCGCGTTGAACCGGATGCCGTGCGACCTGAGCAGGTCCGCATTCCACGACCGCATCAGAGAGGAGACAGCCGCCTTGGTCGCGGCGTAGGCGTTCGAATGCCCGTAGCCGCCGTGCGCGCTGCTGGACGCGTTGAGGATGACCGAGGACGGATTGGCCAGCACGGGCACCAGGGCCTGCGTGAGAAAGAAGACGCTCTTGACGTTGATGTCGAAGAGCCGGTCGAAACTGTCCTCCGTGTGATCCTCGAACGGCCGCCAGTCCGAGACACCGGCGTTCAGGAACACCACGTCCAGCTTCCCGAAGTGCTCACGCACCTGCTTCGCCAGGCCGCGCTGCGCGTCGAGATCGCGTGCATCGGCCTGCACCACCGGCACCTTGTCCCCGAGGATCTGCCGCGCCTTGTCGATGCTGGCCGGAGTGACGCCCGTGACCAGCACGTCGGCCCCCTCCGCGACAAATCGCTGTGCGGTCTCCAGGCCGATCCCGCTCGTTCCGCCGGTGATGAGGGCGCGCTTGCCCGCAAGACGATTCATGATGATTGTTCCTTGCCGAGACGAAAGGTAAGTCGGTGGACTCACCACTCGAAGGTAGCTCCCGCACACCCCGGAGGCAAGTCGATCCACTTACCATCGGTGGCCGGGGGGTCTGCTGAGCCGGGAAGGCGGCGAGCGAGCGGGCCGCTCCCGGCGACCGAAGCTCCTGAGATCCACGCCGCGGGACGCTGTTCCAGCACCCCGCCGGTATGCCCAGAGCCCGATGAGCGCCGCGAGATGTGTGCGGGGCCGCCCGGGTCGGGAAGACCACCATCTCCCGGCTCCTCACCGGCGGCCGCGACATGGCATTCGAGTTGCGCACGCCTTGCGCACCGGCGGCGCGGATCGCCGCCGCGCGAGCGGGGTGAGGCCCGCCCCCCGCCTCGAAACCGAGCCGGATCAGGCAGCGTCGACGAATATGTCGAGCGCGAGATCACCCTCGAATCCGGCAGGGCTGTAGACGGACAGGTCGGTGACGCCTTCGTCGCGCAGGACCTCGTCGTCGATGAACAGGTTGGCGGTGCACGTGCGCGCGTCACGCGTGAGGACGGCGTACGCGGCGTCAGCCATGATCTTGCGGACTGCGGGCTTGTCCGGCGCCGCCGACCACGTTGCGCACGGCGGCGGTGTCGATCAGGGTTCGCGGCCACAGCGAGTTGGCGGCGACGCCGTCGGCGGCGAGTTCCTCGGCGAGCCCGATGGTGCACAGACTCATCCCGTACTTCGAGAGCGTGTAACCGAGATGCCTGCCCACCCAGTGCGGCGCGAGGTTCAACGGCGGCGAGAGCGTGAGGATGTGCGGGTTGTCCGCCGCGCGCAGGTGCGGGATCGCGGCCTTGCTCAGCAGGAACGTGCCGCGCGTGTTGATGTCCTGCATCAGGTCGTACCGCTTCATCTCCAGCTGCTCCGCCGACGACAGGTCGATCGCGCTGGCGTTGTTGACCACGATGTCGATGCCGCCGAAGGCAGTGACCGCGGCGTTGACGGCGGTGCGTACGTCGTCCTCGTCGCGGACGTCACCGACGACGGCCAGCCCCTTGCCCCCCGTGCGCTCGATTTCGTCGACCGCGGTGTGGACCGTGCCTTCGAGCTTGGGGTGCGGTACGGCGGTCTTGGCGAGCATCACGACGTTCGCACCGTCGCGGGCCGCGCGCAGGGCGATGGCGAGTCCGATGCCGCGGCTGCCTCCCGACATCAGGACGGTCTTGCCGGCCAGCGTTCGTGTCATGGTCGAACCTCCACAATCGATTGGACAACTAATCATATGTGATGCGAATGATATGGTCCGCGCATGACTTTCACTCCCGCACGCCAGAGCGACCGGCTCTACCACGAGCTCCTCGCCCCCGAAGAGACCCAGTCCGTACGCGCCGCCGTGCGCCGGATCGCGGAAGAAGAAGTGGCTCCGCACGCCGCGGCGATCGCGAACGGCGACGAGCGCACCGACGGCTTTCCCCGGCAGGTGTTCGACGCGCTCGCATCGGCGGGGGTCTTCCGGATCCCCTTCCCCGGCGAGGCCGGCGGCGACGGTCTGACCCACCCGGCGGCCGCCACCGCCGCGGCGATCGAGGAACTGGCCTACTACTCCAGCAGCGTCGCGGCCGTCTTCGACGTGCACTGCATCCTGGCGGGCAACGCCCTGCGGCAGGGCACCGAGGAGCAGCAGCAGCGCTGGCTGCCCAAGGTCGCCAAGGGCTCGGTGGTCGGCGCGTTCGCCACCACCGAGGCGGACGCCTCCAGCGACCTGTCTCCGCAGGCCGTTCGGACCGAGGCCGTACGCACCGAGACCGGCTGGGTGCTGAACGGCCGCAAGCGGTGGATCTCCAACGCGCCCGTGGCCGCCTTCGTGGTGGTTCTCGCCCGCACCGGCGAGCGGCTGAGCATGTTCATCGTCGACACAGCGCTTCCGGGCGTTCAAGTGGGCCTTGCCGACCGCAAGATGGGCAACCGCGGCCAGCTCACTGCGGACATCCGCTTCGCGGACGTACACCTGTCCGACGGCGACCTCCTCGGCGGCGCCGAGGGACACGGACTGCGCCACGCACTGACCACCCTCACCTACGGCCGGATCGGCATCGCGGCCGCCGGGGTCGGCATGGCACAGGCCGCCTTCGACCACACCGTGGCCCACCTGTCGACGCGCCACGCCTTCGGCAAGCCGGTGGCCGCCAACCAGCACTGGCAGTTCCTGCTCGCCGAGCGGGCCACCGAGATCGACAACGCCCGCACCCTCGTCACCAAGGCCGCCCTGCGCCTGGACGCCGGCAACCCGTCCCCGGAACCCGAGGCCGCGATGGCGAAGTACTACGCCACCAAGCTGTCGGTGGACATGGCGCGCGACGCCGTCCAGGCTTTCGGAGGCCTCGGCTTCGCCCGCGAACTGGGCGCCGACGGAAGCCCCGGCCCCGTCGAGGCGATCTACCGGGACAGCAAGATCGGCGAGATCTACGAGGGCACCAACGAGATCCAGAAGTGGGTCATCGCCCGGCAGATCTTCGGCCGGACCATCACCGGCTGACGGCCCCGCGCATCCCCTGCCCTCGAGCCCCGATTCAGCGCACCGAGATCGCTGCCCCGGTCCGGTCACCTCACGGGTCCGGCCGCCTCAGGCCTTCTCGTACGATGGAGCCAGACGATACGCAGGGCTAACCATAGGCGGGATAAACGATGTCCGAGGCTCCGCTGGTACCGGGGACCGTGGCCGAACACACCATCTGCCTGCTGGTCAAACTCGGACAGGTGGCATTCAGGATCGCCGAAGACGGCATCAGCGGAACCGGCCTGCGCGTGCGCCACTACAGCGTCCTGCAGGCCCTGGCCGACAATGGAGCCATGCCGCAACTGGCGCTCGGCTCGTTCCTGCGCATCGACCCGGCGACGATGGTGACGAGCCTCGACGACCTGGAGCGGGCCGGATACGCAGAGCGGACACGCGACCCGCAGGACCGACGCCGGTACGCCGTCGACATCACCGACGACGGGCGCAAGGTCCTGGCCGACCTCAACCGCACACTCGTCGGTCTCGACAGCGAAATCCTCGCCGACCTCGGCACCACTGAACAGCACTCGCTCCACACCCTGCTGGGCAGCCTCGCCGCAAGTCCCGCCCTCACCGCCATGTTCGATGCCGTCCGCGAGCAGAGCGGCACGAAAAGGGCTTGACAGCAGGAGGAGATCTCGACAGTCCGGGGCGATACGCCTCGGCTGTGACGGCCGGGCTGCACGGCCGGCCAGCCGCCCCGGTCCACTGATTCGAGGCCGCTCGCCTTCGCGGTCGTCGGCGGCTTCGAGGCAGTCTGCCCGCTTACAGGTCGTTCGACGGCGACAATCTCACGGGGCTTCAGCGCCCCGTTGCCACGTCGCAGGCCCATGCAGCCGTCACCGACCGCGAGCCACGTCGGCTTCGCGTACTCCGGCCTCGGCGGCACCGCGCCTGCCCTGAGGGCGCCGAGGCCGAAGGCGGCGACCGGTCCGGGCGCAGGCAACCGAGGTACGCGGTCTCTTGTGCTACATCAATAACGAAGTTATGTTGCCGCCATGAAACGTGACTTGCTGGGCAGAAAGCTGGTTGTCACCGGTGCGGCACGCGGTATCGGGGAGAAGGTGGCCCGCCTGGCCGCCGCCCGCGGGGCCCGGGTGACGGTGATCGGCCTCGAAGCGGATCGGTTGCGGGCTCTTGCCGACGAGCTGGGTCCCGCCGCTTCGTGGCACGAGGCCGATGTGCGCGACGGGGCCGCTCTGCGGTCGGCGCTCGACGAGGCTGCGGAGGTCATGGGCGGCATCGACCTCGTGGTCGCCAATGCCGGCGTCGTGGCGTACGGGACGGTGCGGCAGACGGACGAGGCGTCGTTCGAGCGGGTCCTGGACATCAACCTGAACGGTGTGTTCCGCACCCTCAAGTACGCGACGCCGCACCTGGAGCGCAGCCGGGGCCACGTGCTGGTCGTGGCGTCCGCGCTGTCGTTCATGCCGCTGGCCGCGATGGCCTCCTACGGCGCGAGCAAGGCCGGGGCCGAGCTGCTCGCCCTGACCTACCGGCAGGAGGTGGCCCACCTCGGAGTCACGGTCGGCGTGGTGCACCCCTCCTGGATCGACACGGACCTCGTGCGAGGCGCCGAGGCGGACCTCCCCTCGTTCCAGGACCTGCGCGCGCGACTCCCCTATCCGGGCAATGTCACCACGAGCTCCGACCGGGCGGCCGCCGCGATCGTCGACGCACTCGTACGCCGGCGCGCCCGCGTGTACGTCCCGCGTGCGGTCGTCGTGGCCAACTGGGCCAAGGCGGCGCTGAATTCACCGCTGGCCTGGCCCTGGGCGAGGCGCTTCGCGGCCCGGGCGGTGCCGTCCCTCGAACGGGAGGTCGCGGCGCTGGGGAGGCAGGACCAACTCACGCCCGGCACAGATGCCCCTCCCGCGCAGACCAGGGCGTCCTAGCCGGCCGCGCACCGGGGCAGCACCCGACGACCAGGCTTCTCAGCGGCCTTGGGCGATCGAGTCGTACAGGCGCGCGCCGGCCTCGTGGGAGGCTTCGGCACGTTCGCGCTGGTCACCGAGCCCGACAGCGAAGTTCACGCCCATCGGCAGGAGGACCTGCGTCACGGCGTCGCCGAACTCGACGAAGTGTTCAGCCAGTTCGAGGGTGATGTAACCGTGCACGTAGCTCCACAACTGGGCGGCGACGGCTTCGGGTTCCTGCCGCTCGACCCTGCCGGAGTCCACGAGCCGTTCGCATGCCGCGGTGACATGGGCGTGGGCTTCCCGAAAGGCCGGGGAGTGCCCGCTCAGGCGGCGGTCCGTATCCGGCAGAGGCCGGTAGGTCGCCCGAGTGGACAGTCCGAACATCAGGTCGTAGAGGTGAGGGTTCGCGCGGGCCTGCCGACGGCAGGTCAGGGCCATGGCGAAGAGATCCGCGATCGGGTCCTCCGTCACCGGTACCCGGCCGAACGCCGCGCCGAGTTCCTTGAACCCGTGGTCGGCGACAGCGCTCATCAGCTCGGGGATCCCGCCGAAGTGGCTGTAGACCACCATCGTCGACAGTCCGCTCGCGGAGGCCACCGTGCGCGCCTTCACAGCCGACGGACCCTGCTCGGCCAGCAGGCCGATGGCCGCCTGCACAAGTCGTTCCGGTGCGTCTTCGAGCCTCGCCCGCCCTGCCATGTACCGCACGCCTCCACCGTTGACACACTAGAAATAACTTGGTTATGTAATTCCTCACGGCAATAGTACACATCGCACGTGACGTGCCGCCTTCGATACACGCGTCCGCCTTCGGACACGTCATCACGCGCTGGTCCAGTCTCCTGCCGCCCGTGCGGGCACAGCGTGTCGGGGCGAACCCGACCTCATCGCTGCGACACGCATCCGCGGCCGCCCCGGCGCACTTTCCCACCCCGCCATGAACTCAGCACGGGAGCAGAACTCATGCCATACAAAGACAAGGGCCGTCTGACGGTCGAAGATCGCGGGGCCGTCCTGATCGTCCGGGTCGACGGCGGCCCGCATCAGGAGTTCGGCCTCGACATCGCCCAGCAGCTGGACAGGCTGGTGGCCCGAGCCGACCGCGATCCGAACGTCCGTGCCGTCGTCTTCACCGGGGCGCATCCCGAGCGGTTCGTCAGCCATGCCGCGGTCCGGTGGCTGCAGGAGGAGGGCGCCGCGAGCCCTACGGTCGGCCGACGCGGTGCCGCGGCCGTCGTACGCCTGGCGAAGCACGTGGACCGCTCCCGCGTCCTCGGGCCCGTGATGCGCAGGACCCCGATGCGGGGAGCCCTGCAGCTGGAACGTCTGCACACGACCTTCCTGCGGATGAACGCCAGCGGCGTGCTCTACGTCGCCGCCCTCAACGGTTCGGCTCTCGGCCTCGGTGCGGAGTTCGCCTGGGCGTGCGATCTGCGGGTCATGGCCGAAGGGGAATTCTTCATCGGCCAGCCGGAGATCCTCCTCGGCATCATCCCGGGCGGTGGCGGCACCCAGCGGCTGACCCGCCTGATCGGCACCCACCGGTCCCTGGCCGCGATCCTCGAAGGCAAGCCGTTCACGCCCGCGGAAGCTCTCGCCAACGGGGCGGTGGACAAGGTCGTCGCGCAGGACAAGGTGGTCGCGCAGGCGGTCGAACTCGCCGAGCACTTCGGGAAGCGGTCGAAGGGGTCGGTCGCGGCCGCCAAGAGGTCGGTGTACTTCGGCGGCTCGATGTCACTGGAGGACGGCCTGCACGTCGAACGCGCCGAGTTCTTCACCCGGGTCATATCGGAGGAAGGCCAGAGGCTGATGCTCGACCACCAGGCCACTACCGACGCCACCGGCGAACTCCCGCTCTACACACCGGGCACCTACGCCCGGGCCCTCGCGTCGGGCAGCATGCCGGGCCTTCGCCCGACGAGCGGGCGGTGAACCGACGATGACCACTGCGCAGTCCTTCACCCGTCACGACATCACGTTCCCTTCCGGCGACAGCACCTGCGCCGGCTGGCTCTACCTCCCCACGGGCGTCACGTCTGCGCCCGTCGTCATCCTCGGGCACGGCCTCGGCGCCATCCGCGAGATGCGCCTGGACGCCTTCGCCGAGCGCTTCGCACAGGCCGGCATCGCCGCGATGGCCTTCACCTACCGGCACTTCGGCGACAGCGGCGGCCACCCACGCCAACTCCTGTCGATCAAGCGTCAGCTCACCGACTGGGACGCCGCCATCGCCTACGCCAAGGCACGCACGGACGTCGACCGCACCCGCATCGCCGTATGGGGCAGCTCGTTCGGCGGCGGCCATGCCATCACCATCGCCTCCCGCCACCCCGAACTGCGCGCGACAGTGTCCCAATGCCCCTTCACCGACGGTCTCGCCTCCGCGCTCGCGCTCGGCCCTGCCGCCTCACTCAAAGTCCTCCCCGTGATAGCCCGCGATCTGGCAGCCAAAGGCCGCGGAAAACCACCCGCGATGGTGCCGATCACCGCCACCCCCGGCACACCGGCCCTCATGAACGCCCCGGACGCCCTGCCCGGATACCAGGCGCTCCAGCCTGCGGGAACGACGTTCCGCAACGAGGTGGCGGCGAGGGTCATCCCGACCATCCTCGCCTACCGGCCCGGGCGCGCGGCCAGGAAGATCGCCATGCCGATCCTCTTCTGCGTCAGCGACACCGACTCCGTCACGCCTCCCGCCCAGACCCTCCGCTACGCGCGCACCGCACCCAAGGGAGAGATCAAGAGGTACGACGCCGGCCACTTCGACTTCTACACCGGCGAGACCTTCGAAGTACTGGTGCGCGACCAGATCGAGTTCCTCACCCGCCAGCTGACCCCGGCAACCGCCACATCAGCTGCGTGACCGGACCGCATCACACCCAGACAGGTACGCCCTCGCCATGAATTTCGCATCTCTGCCCGACCGCCGCGCGGCCCTCGACCCTGATGGGGCCGCGGTCTCGGACGGCCGCCAGGCCCTCACCAACGTCCAGTTGCTGCGTCGCGTCCAGGCGTCGGCACGTCACCTGAAGGACCTCGGGGTCGGCCCCGGCGACGTCGTGGCCCTCAGGCTCACCAATCGCGTCGAGTTCGTGGTCCTGCTGTTCGCCGCCTGGCGGCTCGGCGCCACCATCACGCCGGTCAACCCGAGCATGACCGACGTCGAAGTCGCCCGGCAGCTCAAGGACTCCGGCGCACGCCTCCTGGTGAGCGAGGACGGTGAGGCCGCCGTGGCGGACGGGGCTGCCGTCCTCGCCGTCGGCGAACTGCACCACGCAGCGGCGGAGCCGGATCAAACACCCCTTGCGGACCCGTCCGCGCTGGCCCTGCTCATCTACACCAGCGGCACGACCGGGGTTCCCAAAGGGGTGATGCTCGACCACGCCAACATCGACGCCATGGCGGACATGGGGCGTCGGGCGCTGGAGGTCGGGCCGGCAGACCGGTGCCTGCTGATCCTGCCGCTCTTCCACGTCAACGGCATCGTGGTCAGCACCCTCATCCCGTTGCTGGCGGGCGCGAGCGTTGCCATCGCCGACCGGTTCCATCCCGAGACCTTCTTCGACGTCGTCGAGCGCGAGCGCCCCACCTTCTTCAGCGCCGTGCCGACGATCTACAGCATGCTCGCGGCGCTTCCGGACCAGGTCCGCCCGGACACGTCGTCCCTGCGCTTCGGAGTCTGCGGCGCGGCACCCGCCTCCGCCGAGCTGCTGACCCGGTTCGAGGCCCGTTACGGGTTTCCGCTCGTCGAGGGGTACGGGCTGTCCGAGGGAACCTGCGCATCCACCATCAATCCTGTCGCGGGCCCCCGACGCGCCGGAACCGTGGGACTGCCTTTCCCCGGCCAGGAGATCCGGATCGTCGACGCCGACGGCAGCGAGGTGCCGCCGGGCATGGAAGGAGAGATTGTCGTGCGGGGACCCAACGTCATGCGGGGCTATCTCGGCCGCCCGGAAGAAACAGCAAACGTCCTCGTCGACGGCTGGCTGCACACCGGCGACGTGGGCCGGCTCGACGCCGACGGATACCTGACCCTGGTCGGACGTTCGAAAGACATGATCATCCGTGGCGGGGAGAACATCTACCCCAAGGAGATCGAGGACGTCCTCGTCGGTGACCCATCGGTGCTCGAGGCCGCCGTGATCGGCGTCCCCGACGAGAAATGGGGAGAAGTCGTCGTCGCCTACGTCCAGCCCCGACCGGGTTCGACCGTCGATCCCTCGGCGCTGCAGTCTCTCTGCGCACGCAGCCTCACCGGCTTCAAGCGCCCGACCGCGTTCTTCGTGGTGGAAGCCATCCCGAAGAACGCGGTCGGCAAGATCGACAAGGTCTCGCTGCGCGCCGCCCACACTGAAGTCTCTGCGCGGACCTGACCTCCATGGATGGCGCTGCGGGCTGTCTGCGGTGGCGGCCCTCAGCTCCATGCCGAGGGTCGAAGGGCAGTTCCGGGGCTCCCCGGAACTGCCCGAGCTTCGCCACACGCCCCGCCTGCCGGGACATCCGCGGAGTTGCTCGCAACGGCGGCGCAGGCCCTTGGCTGACTGGGCGGCGACGGTGAGGGCCGTCGCCGCCCAGCCTGACCGGTGCGCTCGCTCCCAGGCCGCAGACCGTGAGGAACCTCAGCGACGATGCGGTTCAAGCAGGACGGCATAGACGGCTCGGGCATCTCCACGCTGATGTCGGACGCCGGGCTCGCCAACGGAGCCTTCTCCGCGCACTTCGCCTCCACGGACGACCTCGTCGCCCACGTCATGGCCGACCACGTGCGCACGCAGGTCGCGAGCTACGGCACGCTGCGGCCCGGCCGCGCGGGACTCGAGGACAGCCTCCTCGGCCCGGGCGTCAACAGCACTCCATGCTCACTGTCGTTCGAGGAACTCGAGCGCCGTCTCCACCTGCGCCGGTCAGCTGCGGTCCTTCGGCCTGAACGTGGATCACCAACTCCTCGATCAGCCGGGTCATCCACCGCTTTCACCGACTGCGGGACAGTTACCCAAAAGAGGTCCCTACCCGGATTCACAGGCAGCCCAGTCCGCTTTGAGAATCTCTGCCATCACGTCATCTTGTTCCGAGGTGAGTTGACCGGCGTTCCTTTTGGCACGCGTCTTGCAGAGCCAGGGTCCGATCATGACGCGTTCTCCGTCGACCTCAACCCATTCCCGGGCACCGGGCGGCCGGTTCCAGTGCTCGACGAAGACCCGGAGGATCTGCGCGGTCTGCTCGAAGGAACGGCGGAGCCGCTTCGCCGCGGGGGGGCTCATCCGCCTCGCAGGGGGCAGGGCGGTGGCGTTCGGGGTCAGCCGCAGGCGGGCGAGGAGGTCGCGTTGCCCGGGGGCGAGCTGGTCCCAGGTGGAGAACTGGCGGTGCAGCCAGCTTCCCGCCTTCACCTCGTCGATCACCGTGTCGCGGCGCAGCGTGGTGGGGCTGTGGCCGGCTTCGATGTGGCGTCGCAGGAGGTGGTATTTGCGGTGCCAGTCGGGGCCGTGCGGGAGGGTCCAGTGGGGGTCCAGGGCCGTGAGCTGGGCGTGGCGGTCGGGGTGGAGGCGGTGGTTGCGGGCGAGGGCTCGCTGGCTGACGAGGAACTGGCCGCCGGGCTGGTGGAGAGGGATGGCGAGGTGGCCGTGCTCGGTGTGGAAGGCGGTGACGGTGGTGAGGTGGCCCTGCCAGACTGCTTCGTGGTCGTCCCAGATCATGCCGAGCGCGTCGAGGTCGGCGGTCCAGTCCTCGGTGAGGATGCCTTGTCTGCGGGCGGTGCGCTGGCCGGCGATGAAGCTGCCGAGCCGGTAACCGTAGGCGTCCTCGTAGTCGGTGGGGACGCGCAGGTGGTGGTGTTCGGCGTGGAAGCGGGTCGCGGCCGCCAGCCCTGCCCGGCGCGGGGCGGAGAGGGCCGCGTTGTCGGCGGGCCAGGCGATCAGGTCCATGGCCCGGGCGATGGCGTCGGGGTCGAGGGTGAAGTCGAAACGGAAGCGGCGGGCGAGGAGCGTGCGGGTGCCTTGTCCGAGGCGGTGTTTGGCGGTGGTGCGCGGAGCGCGGGCGGCGATGGTCTGGTCGTGGTGGCGCAGGGCCGCGGTGACGAGCCAGAGGGCTTCGTAGGGGGTGCCGAGGAGGTCGGTGGGATCGGCGCCGTGGGGGACGTAGGCGGGGATGACGAGGCTGGCGGTCTTCGTGGCCTGGGTGGGAGGTTTACGCAGGGCGCGGCCGAGGGCTTGGACAATGCGGCGGACGCTGGCAGTGCGGTCAGCGAAGACGACGGCGTCGACGGCCGGCAGGTCCACGCCCTCCCCCAGCACCTGGGCGTTGGTCAGCACGGCGCGGTCGGCGGCGGCGAAGTCGGTCAGGATGTCGTGGCGCTGGCCGGGGCTGTGGGTGCCGTTGATCGACTGGACGACCAGGTCGCTGGTCCAGGCGGGACGTTGGGCTTCGGTGAGGGTGCGCAGGGTGTGGGGGAACTGGCGGGCGAAGTCGGTGGCGTCGGCGACCTGCTGGAAGTACACGATCACGTGGTGGAGGTCGTGTTCGGTCATCGATTTGAGGATCGCCAGGTGCAGGGCGGTGGTGCGGCGTGCGGCCGGGCCGAAGCCAGCGTGCGTGTCGGGGGTGGTGAGTACGGTGCGCAGGTGGGTGTCGGTGATCGTGGGGACGACCAGTTGATAATCGGCGAGGACTCCGTCCTCGATGGCGTCGGCGTGACTGTAGGTGTGCAGGCGGGGGCCGAAGGTTTTGGGGTCTGCCATGGAGGCGACGAGGGCGGGGGTGTCCCAGGCGGGTGCGGTGGCTGCGGTGCGCCTGGGCTGGGGGCGGGTGGTGGGTGCTTCGGTCAGGCGGGGTGGGTCCCATTCGTAGGGGGTGGCGGTCAGGTAGAGACGGCGGTCGGCGCGGATGCGGGTGTGGTCGTGCAGGACGGTCCAGTCCTTGTCCCAGCTTCCCGCGGTGCGGTGTGCCTCATCGACGATCAGGAGGTCGAAGGTCGGTGCGGGAGCGCGGGTGTGCTGGGTCTGTTCGATTCTCGGGAGGGAGTCGAGCGTGACGAAGACGGTGGCGCGCTCGTGCCGGGCCAGCCAGGTCGCCAGGAACTCCGGGTTGTTGGTGCTCTGCACGGCCGCTCCAGCCAGGACCGGGTGCTTGGCCGCAGCCAGGGAAGAGACGGCCATCATCGGCTCTGGACGTCCGTCGTTGCGGGCTGTGCGGACCCACTGTGAGATGAGGTCCAGACTCGGCACGGCGATCAACAGGTGCCGGGCATCAAGGGCTTCGGCGGTCCGCAGCGCGGTGAGCGTTTTTCCAGTGCCGCAGGCCGACACCATGTGTCCGCGGGTGTGTGCGCGTGCCAGGTGACGTGCCGCACTGTCCACGGCCCGCTGCTGGTCCGGGCGTAGCGGGAGCCGGACGGGGCGGGCGCGGGAGGCGGTGACGGCGGCGATCTCGGCGATGGGCTCCTCGGAGGGCATGAAACAAGATCCTCAGTGCGCGATGGAACGGTGGCCGGCGGGATCCATCGTGTCGGGTGTCCTTCGCTGAGTGGTGTTACGGGGGCTTGCGGGCCGGGCCGGTCGGGCGTGGGTCGTGTCGTGCAACGCTAGGGGATGCCGCGGGGCTGGTCTGGAGGCTAGGCGAACAGGGCTTCCACCAGGACTGCTTGGAGCCTTCCTTCTTCCAGGGCGGTCGTGATTTCGGCTGCGGAGGGGTCCCCGGTGAGGCCGGTGCACAGGACCGCGCAGGGCGGCTCGTTCTGGACCATCTTCCACATCGCGTCGGACAGAACGGTGGCTGGGACGCGGAAAGTCTGCGTCTCTTCAAGGGTGGGGCCCTCGCAGTAGAGGCCCCTGAAGGTGCGGTCCTCGGTGGCGAAGACTGCCTTCCACTTCTGGTGGGCCTCGGGGATGGCCTCTCCCTGCCAGGTCGGCCAGATAAAGCGGCTTGGATCGACGCCGGTCTCGGCCAGGTGGGTGGCGGGGCTCACCACGATCACGATCACGTCGGTGCCCAGAGTGACTTCATTGATGAGTTCGGTCAGACGGTTGACCTGTACCTGTGAGGCGGGGAGTGTGACGTGGGTGAGGCCGATGTTGAAGACAGGCAGCCGGCCGGGCGAGTGGAGCGGTGTCGTCATCATGCTGTACTCCTGGTTGAGGTTGTTCGGTTCTTTCGTGCTTTTGGGCTGCGGTACGTCTGGTGATGTCAGCCGGGGCTCGGGTTCCGGGTCTGTTGGGCGGGTGCGGCGGGTGCTGCCGGGAGGATCCGGTACAGCTGTTCGTGCGCGAGGGGGGGCGGAGCGGAGGGACGCCCGTGGTCCCGTGGTCTGCCGGTCGGTACGGCGGTTCAGGGTGTGCGGTGCCGGTGGCGTGAGATCCAGCGCATGTCGAGGGCTTCCAGGGCGTCCAGTTGTTCTCGCGAGAGGGCCTGCGGAAAACGCCGTTTCTCGGCGAGCCACCTTCCCAAGGCGAAGGCGGCTGCGTCCTCTGAGGTTCCCCCGCTGTGCGGGGCGGCTGACTAGCCGGTCAGGGCGGTTTGACGTGGTTTCAGGTTCACTTGTTCGGTCGTTGCCTGGTCGGCGTAGTGCTTCTCCTCGTACTCGATCGGGCTGAGGTAGCCGAGTCGTTTCTGGATGCGGCGGGGGTTGTAGAAGCCGTCGATGTACTCGAAGAGCGCGAGGTTCACTTCGGCTCTGGTGGCGAAGATGCGGCCGCGGATGCACTCGGTCTTGATGACCATCCACAGGTT